>NZ_BAAAMJ010000081.1:0-3416 GCF_039529215.1 Streptomyces sodiiphilus
GAAGTTGGTGATCAACCAGTTCAGGTTCTGCGCCGCCTGGCTCATCGGGCTCACACTAACGCTCCTGATCGTAGGTGTTACCGGGGCCGAAGCCCTGTTGGTCGTTCCGTGTGCGGCCCGTACCGGCGCCGCGCCCCCGCCGGACGCCGCGATGCAGGTTGCTGAGCCTGCCGCGGACCTCGTCCGGATCACGGGAGATCTGCGGACCTCCCTGTACGGGCTGCTGTTCCGTGGAGTGTTCGGTCAGATTCGCCCGGGGGACCCGCTTGGGGAGGCCGGAGGACGTCGTTCCCTCCGTGCGCACCTCCCGGCGCGGCCCCCGGTCCCACGGCGCCTCGCCGGACGCCTGGTCCCCGGGCTCTTCCCGCGGTCGCTGAGCCGGAACCTCCTCGGACTGCTGCCACGTCAGGTCCCCGCGCGGGAACCCGTCGCTGTTCGCATAGGGGTCCGCCGGGACCGGGTCTGGTCCATTGAAGCCTACGCGCTGCCCGCTGCCCGCGGGAGCGTCGTGCGCGGATTCGGTCCGGCCCGGGAACGCCCCGAACTGCTGCTCCGGCTGTCCCCTGTGGTGCGGGTCCTGCGCCGGGTTCCGGTGGTACGGGCTGCCGTCACCGGCCGGCTGCCCGTAGGCGTCCTCCCGGGCCTCCGGGTACCCCTGACCGTAGCCCTGCTGTTCCGGGACGTCCTGCCGGCCGAATGCCCGGTCCGGGAAGCCCTGGCCGTGGCCCGGGTAACCCTGGTCCTCGTAGGCGGGCTGCGGAGGCTCTTCCGGCTGCTGCTGGGACTCCAGCAGCGCGCGGCGCTCCTCGCGGCGCAGCGCGCGCTCGGCGGGGCTCTCATCGGCGCCCTGCCCGGCTCTCTGGTAGCGGGTGTCGTCGAAGCCCAGTTCCGCGGCCGTGCGCAGTCCCGCTTGCTCCGGAGTCTCCATGGGTCCCTCGGGGACGATCCGGGAGACGGTGAACTGCTCCTCGTCGAGCGGCCCGCCACCGTGGGTGATCACCTCGGGCAGCATGACCAGCGAGGTGGTGCCGGACTGCTCTCCGGATGGCCGCAACTGGACCCGGATGCCGTGCCGTTCGGACAGACGGCCGACCACGAACAAGCCCATCCGACGGGACACCGCCGCGTCCACGGCCGGTGGCTGGGCCAGCCGGTGGTTGATCTCCGCGAAGTCCTCGGGCGTCAGACCGATGCCCTTGTCATGGATCTCGATCATGATCCGGCCGTCGGGGAGCCGGGTGGCGGTGACCCGCACCTTGGTCTGCGGCGAGGAGAACGTAGTGGCGTTCTCCAGCAGCTCGGCCAGCAGATGCACCAGGTCGGTGACGACGGCGCCGTGGATCTCGCTCTCCGGCACCCCGGAGATCTCGACCCGGTCGTACGCCTCCACCTCGGATGCGGCCGCCCGGATCACGTCCACCAGGGGTACCGGCTGGGTCCAGCGGCGTCCGGGCTCCTCACCCGCGAGCACCAGCAGGTTCTCACCGTTGCGCCGCATGCGGGTCGCCAGGTGGTCGAGGCGGAAGAGGTTCTCGAGCTGATCCGGGTCGGCCTCGTTGTTCTCCAGATCGGTGATCAGTGCCAGCTGCCGCTCGATGAGGCCCTGGTTGCGGCTGGAGAGGTTGGTGAAGATCGCGTTGACGTTGCCCCGCAGCATGGCCTGCTCACCGGCCAGCCGCACGGCCTCGCCGTGCACCCTGTCGAAGGCCCGGGCGACCTCCCCGATCTCGTCCTTGCTGTCGATCGGGATCGGAGTCACCCGCTGGTCGACGGCTCCCGGTTCGGTCCGGGAGAGCTGGTCGACGAGCGAGGGCAGCCGTTCCTCGGCCACCTGCAGGGCCGCGGTCCGCAGCCGGCGCATGCTCTGGCTCATCGCGTGAGCCATCAGGGCCGCGATCACGAAGGCCACCAGGAGCGCGGTGAGCACGATCGCGGCGTTCACGATCATGTCCTGCCGGGCGGCGGCGGCGACATCCTGCGCCTCGGTCACCGCGGCATCGACGAGCTCCTCCTCCACCTCCCGGTAGGCGTCGAACTTCGCGGTGGAAACCCGGAACCACACTTCCGGGGTGAGCCCCTGCTCGGCCAGCTGGGCCGGCGTGGCCCCGGAGGCGATGAGCTGCACCATGGTGTCCAGGTCGGGGGCGCCGGGGACCGCCGCGGCAGCCTTGGCCATGGCCTCCTCGAGCCGCTCGCTGTCCTGTGGAGTGCCCGCGGACACGTACTCGGCGCGGGCGATGTTCTCCAGATAGGCATACGAGGTGAAGGCGGTGAGCTGGATCCGGGTCTGCTGCTCGCCCGGCCCGGGGGCGACCAGCAGGTGGGTGCCGATGGCCCGCTGCAGCGAGGAGGCGGCCTTGCTGAGCGAGAGCGCGTAGACCGTCCGGCCGTAGGTGGTGACATTGCCGGTGCCCAGGCCCATCTCGTTGGAGAACGACATCAGCGGGTGCTGGACCTCGACGTAGCCCTCCTCGGTCTGCACCCCTTCGGTCTGCTCGGTGTAGGCGACCTCCCGGAGGCCGGGCAGCTTGGGCTCGACCTCCGTGAACAGCGACAGACGGTGGCGCAGGCTGTCGTTGTCGGGCAGGTCGGCGACCCGGTCGTGGAACTCCTCGCGCGCCTGGCCGGTGGTGCGCCGGGCAGTCTCCACGACGGGCGAGTTCTCGTCGCCGCCGAGCAGGGGCTCGGCCGAGACGTCCCGCTCGTCGATCAGCGCGTGGCCGTAGGCGGTGGCGGCGCGGACCAGCTGGGCGATGCGTTCGGCGTCCTGCGCCTCGCGCCAGGTGTCGTAGGAGCTCTGCACGCGCAGCCCGCCGAAGACGAGCGCGACGAGCACGGGGATCAGGAGGATGGCGTTCAGACGGGTAGCCACCCGCCAGTTGCGGGGCGCGAATCTGCTTCCGGTTCCGGAGGTCTCGGGCCGGTCGTCGCCGGGCGGCTCCGTGACGGCCGACGGCGGGGTGAAGTTGCCCCGCCCGGCTGTCCGGGATGCGTCCGGCTCCCCCGTCCCGGGGAGAGCCTGCGTGCTGCGCCTCACTGGCCTGTCACCTCTCGGAGGGCCCGTCGCCGCCGATGGGCCGTCACTACTGCGGAGTTCGTTGGATTCCAGCACGTCAGGGCGGCACTTTCCAATCCCCTGACGATCCGGCCCCGCGCCGCAGACCCCCACCCGAAAAACAGACATTCACCCCGAAATCCCAACAAAGGACCTCTCCGGTGTACGCACAGGGGTATGAGGCGCTTGCCCCGTGTGTACAGGCCATGATGATTGCCTGCTGAACCGTTATACACAGGCGGGCGGCACTGTGGCCAAGAACACAATGCACCCCGGCATCCGGCAGGCCCTCCCGGTGCGTCAGTTCAACCGGGCCAGGAGTGCGTGCTCGACGAGGGTGATCAGCGCGCTCTTGGCCTCG
>NZ_BAAAMJ010000082.1:0-38413 GCF_039529215.1 Streptomyces sodiiphilus
GCGGCGTCCGTCCGGGTGACACGGCGGAGCTCGTGCTCCCTTCGTTCAGCCCGGTGAGGCTGGGCGGAGGATACGAGATTCGAACTCATGAGGGGTTCCCCCCAACACGCTTTCCAACTCTGCGTTTGGCGGTCCACCAGCGTCCCACAACGTCCTGACCTGCGGCGCAGTCACCAGCAGGGGTGCTCCTGAACACCCCTGGACACCGATGAATGCAACCAAAACTGCAACCATCGTCCCGCCTCCGTGGATGTACCAGGCGCCCGGGCGGCGGCCCTCCGGGGCGCCTGGTGCACCTGCTGGGCTACGCGTGCCAGCCGGTGGTCTGGCTCCGGAAAGGTCGGCACTTTACCGGAAACGCGCAGTTCATCGCCGCTCCGGACGGTGCACCGCTATGGGGCTCCGAGGTCGAACCCGGCTTGGTCCACGACCTGCACGCGCGCCGCATCCATGCCCTGCCAGCCCTGTACGCGGCGGCCCGCAACAGACTCCCACACTCGCCGACACAGGCGCCGGAATCCACACACCCGTCCACCTCCACCCCGACATCTCCTCGCGCTTGCCCCCGATAGCCGCACCCACAACCGGCCCCTGCGCGGCATCCGAGCCCTGCGAGAACGCGCCGACGCTGAGCTCAAACAACGCTGGCGCACACCAACACATGACCACCAGTCCCACACGAATCGGCGCCATCACGAAAGCGGCAATCGTCCTCAACGGTGCATGGCGATGAACTTCACTGAGAAAAGCTAACTGCCACCCCGGCGCATTCACCCCATCGCGCGAGGAGCTCCGAGGCACCGGGGGGCATCCAGATTTTGGATCACAAATCTACCATGCTCACTCTGCGCAGGATAATAAACTATATCGCCGTTATTTCCAGCGCGGACAACAATCGTGCCCGCGCACGATTCCCCCTTGGCCCTACCGGCCGACGGCCACGATGGTGACAGGTGCGCCGCGCTTCCACTCACTGCATCACGAGCGTGGCAGTGCTTACTGATTTGCGTGCACGCGATATGTGCTGAAGGGACTGCATCTTTGACGCCGGCGAGCACCTGGGGAAGCGGGTTTTTATACTTGTGTCGCCCAAGAGAGAAGACCACCAGTCGAGGTTGCACGTACTCGCACACACGCCTGGCGAAGTCCCTGTCATCCCCACCCTTCGCCGAACCGCCGTGGTGAGGGAATACCAGGACCGGTGCCTGCAAATCGACACCGCGCCGTACAATTGCTTCGAATCCCTTGTCGTCGATGTCTGCAGCGAGCAGCACGGCTGGGGCACCTGCGAGGCTTACCCGCAACACAGCAGACATGCGGTTACTCGGAATTTCACCCAACTTGTGCCTTCTGGGGGTCTGACCAATCCCGGCGAAGCGCATATCAGGATGAAGCACCTCGATGCTCACCCGCTCAAAATTGAGATCCTCACGAGTGCCTACATTTAAGTTGCTTCGATAACGCGTCTTCCGCTGGTCTTCGCGGAGCGCAGCTTGTTCGACCAGGTCGAGGTACGTTTCCGTATCATGAATAGCGCTGGGGTTGCACCAGAAATTAGCGATGTTCACATCAGGGTCAGCTAATAGACGCGCGGCACCACCAATGTGATCCTCATCCGGATGGGACAGCAGAAGGTGCTCAATCTGATGGCACTTATTATTCACGAGTGCACTGATAACAGGCTTCCCGCGAGGTATGTCCACAATCGTGCTCTTGAGTCCATCTCGCACAATAGCGCAGTTTCCGTGACCAACATCGACGATAATCACTTCAAGCGGCTTAGCCGTGCTACAAGCGCCGATGGAACTAGTTACCATTCAGCGCCACCCCCGGCCCCATCCTGAAGTCGCGAAAGTACAGCTCACCGGCTGTAGGCGCGTAAATATTCACGTCGGCACTGAGGCGTTTACCGACAAGCTGGTCAATCGGAGTATTCAATGCATCAGCGATCATCGATGCCGGAACATCAACAGTAGTCCGAGGCTGCCAGGCCGTTACGACGCACTCCGCTACAACCTCTTCCGGGCCATAGCGACAGTCCTGCACCCGCACGATGACGCGGTACGGCTTCCGGGCCTCGATGTACACTCCCCGGCACTCATCCTCTGCGAGGGTGAGTGCCTGCGCTAGACGATCAGGGTCACTGTCTGGCCCTCTACTCAGAAGCATGGGGATTTCGGATCGCCAACGACGAATGGTCGAATTCTCATCGCTGTTGGCATAGCTTGTCAGTAATACCGCCGGGATCTTCCTTCGATTGCTTTTTGCGACCACCTCAGCACCAAAATAAGAAACGGCACTTCCCCGTCCCAGGCGGTGATCACAGATCACTGCGGCAGCCCTACCTTCGATTTCAGCAAACAATTCATCCACAGTTGCTGGGATGCGGGCGATAGGAAGGGGCGTGAAGTCGGCCTCTTCGACTATCCACCCTGTCGCTCGCCTATTTACCTCTTCATCCTCAATGATCGCGATCGGATCGCCAGGGCTGAGCGGACGACCCAGCACGTTCACTATGACTTCCTCCTAGGCTGTTAATGGGCGGCGGTCCGATAGGCAAAGGAACTAAGAAAGAGTCGTGGCAAGTGGTAGTTCAATACTGAACTCCGCACCGCCAATTTCTCCGATGGGTTTAGCGAAAACCTCGCCTTTCAGGTCTCTCGTGGCGTCCCTCACGATTGTAAGTCCGAGACCCGTTCCATCCTCCCGTGTCGTCGCACCCGGCAGCCAAATATCATCAAGGGGCAGCTTCGACGTATCAATGCCGGGCCCGTTGTCCATCACTGTCACGAAAACCGAGTCCGCATTGAGATCGGTCCTAATGACAATTAGCCTCTGCGACGTACCGTCCACGTGTGGCTGGGTGAAGGCGTATGTCGCATTGGCGAGAAGGTTGGCCAGAATGGCTTCAATTGCGGCAACAGTCGCTTTCACCGGCGTCCCATGATCAGCCAATTGCAACTCAACCTGGACGTTTGCGCCATCTAGGTGCGGACCGAAAAGCCCAACGATGTCTGCAGCAACCTCGTTGACATCGACGACCTTCGCCCGGCGTTTCCTCCGGTGCAAAAGGCGTAGAGGAATGTCCGCATAGGTTCGAAGTGAATCAGCGGCCAGACGCACGGTCTCTACCGGTTCAGACAACTGGTCGGAGTATTGTTCCTTTAGTAGACGAGACGCTCGCCGTGCAATCACGCCAGATGCTTGGTCGATCAGATCAACAGGCTGCTTTGTTTCGTGCGCAAAAACAGCCGTTGTAGTTCCGACAGTGCTGAGCGTCCGGTACAGAAGAAGGTCATCTTCGACTGCCCGAACTTTCTCATCGAACGCAGACCGCAAGAAGTTGGTAGCCTCCAAAACCTCCCTTCGCTGTTGGGGAGGGAGCCGGTTGACGGTTTCCTGAAGCTTATGCAGGGCGTTCTCTACCTTATCACCGGCTTGCTCCTGCTTCTTTCCCTTCTCTCTTTCGCGGCGCCGTAGGAGTTCCTTCGCTGCCCAGTCCAGAACATTGCGACCGAATCGCGCGAGTTCTACGAATTCTGGTGTTTCAAGGAAACCGGTTCGGTCAGTCTTGGGAGTGAGCTGCTGACCCTCATCGATTACGCTCACGCGTCCAACAGCGGTGTTCGTTCCGGGGCGCAGCTCAGGACTACGCACCCGGCGCAGGTTCATATCAAGCCAGTCGTGCCCCTCATCTCCGTAAGGGTGTACTCGCAGATTCCGATGGTAGAGATGAACACCACCGACCGACCTCAGCCACTTCCTAACTTCGGACACTTTGTGTTTCGATCCACGGAGGGTGAACGCGTTCGCGCTCAAATTGTAGGACCAAAGCTCAAAGTGTGCCGCGGCTGTGAAGTACGCGATTGGGGAGTCGCCCCGCTCTGAACCTGCGGAGCTTACTTCACTGTGCCCCCCGCTCGCGATTTCTTCACCTCGCCAGTCATAGAGCACAGCTGAGGCACGCCCAGTATCGTTCAGCTTTGCGACAATACGATACTCGGATTCGTCAAAGAAATCTTGATGGACGATGCTCGCAAGTTTCTGAAACTCGGGGGCATTCAGCTCGACTCGAAAATCAGCCGGACCTGGAAAAGGGCCAGTCAATAGGACCAGGGCTCGCGCCAGGCGCTCAATGTCTCTCGGCTTAAAAGCCGTGGACAGTTCATCGATCTCAATGCTTGTCCCTGGATTTTCCTGGGTCGGCACTGTCGTGATGCTGAGCTGTACGTCTTCAACTGCTGAGACGATATCAAAGCTGCGCCAGTCGATTTGCAGGACATGCTGCACGCCGGGGGTCTCACGTGGGCGAGTAGTGAGCGTCACGTAACGACCCAGTCGCAGGGCGGCTAGGCGTCCGAGGCCCTTTTCGCCAACCTTCCTACGGCCCTTCGCGGTGAGTGTTGACTCAGCCTTAGTTGACTTTCCAAGAAGTAACCAACCACGGACGATATCGTCTTCCGTCATGCCATCGCCGGTATCGGTCACGACAATCCGACCGCCGCGGCTCTCAACGGACTCCATCTCGACAGAGCAAGTCGGGGCGTCGGCATCGTACGCGTTGCGTACGAGCTCGATGACTCCCAAATCTGGGTGTGGGACGAGCTCCTCACCTAACCGACGCAAAATCTCCGGAGAGAACCTGAGGCTAGCTATCGATGCCACGCAACATCCTCACCACGCGTCGACATGTCCCAACGATGATTGGGGACATAGTACCCTTGCGGCCCTCAGTCCAACAGGGTTCGCCGAGTAGGGGAGTTGGAACGTGGACAGCGCGCCCGGCAGTGCGGCGTACCAAGAGCACATGGCCCACATCGACGGGGTACTCGGAAGCCTGCGGGGCCAAGGAGGGGCAGTGCGCGCACAGGTGGACCAGCTACTTGACGGTCACTCAGCGGACGAGTTGAGACGGCTCGTGCCCCTCACCTACCGGCGGCAGGTAGGGGCCTTCTTCACTCCTAGTAACCTCCGGGCAAAGGTCGCCGATGCTCTGAGATCCACCCCAGTCGAGTCCTACCTTGATCCAACGTGCGGTGCCGGCGACCTCTTGCTGGCAGCAACTGAGGCAATGCCCATCAGTTCAACAGTTTCTGAGACCCTCGCGGATTGGGAAGAGAAACTCCACGGTTGGGACCTGCACGAGGAATTTGTGCAAACTGCTCGGCGCAGAATTATACTAGCGGCCATGATGCGGCACTATGAGTTGTCCGGCCGTTTCGAGGGGTCTGCTGACTTACTAGAGCACCTTAGTAACATCAGGCAAGCCGACGCTCGGACTCAAGATTTGAGGCAAGTAGATGCCGTGCTATTGAACCCCCCATTCACTCGTGCCCCGGCAAACAAACATCGCAAATGGGCTCAGGGGCAGACATCAAACGCGGCGATCTTTTTTCTCGATTCTCTGAGGCATGTCAAGAAAAGTGGCCATATAGTTGCTATTCTGCCGGACTCATTGCGGAGTGGTTCGAACTTCACAAAATGGCGAGCGACCGTTGAGTGTCACACGGACGTCACCCGTGTAGAGCCTTTGGGTATTTTTGACGATCATACCGACATTGATGTCTTTTTGCTTGTAGCTAAGGTCCGGGGAATCGGCCCATGTCGGGACGTTGTTCCGTGGTGGAGTAAACCCTCGAATGGTAGGGCTGTTGGGGACCTCTTCGAGGTTCGAGTGGGCACCGTGGTCGATAATCGTGATCCCCACGAAGGCGAAAACAGGCCATTCCTGATCGCGCGAGACCTTCCTCCCACAGGATGCATGGAAATCCCTTCCCGACAGCGCCTATTTGGTGGACGCCTCTTTGATCCGCCTTTTGTTGCAATCAGAAGGACCTCTCGCCCTACTCAAGGAGCTTCGTCCCGTGCCTCCGGCGTACTCATTACCGGGCATCAGGCGGTAGCCGTCGATAACCATCTGTTGGTTGCAAAGCCGATGAGGGGCGGCATCAAGGCATGCGAGGCACTAGTCAAGCTACTCGATTCGCCATCTACAAATGAAATACTTGACGATCGGATCCGTTGCCGCCATCTAACCGTATCGGCGATCAGGCAACTTCCATGGAATGATCCTGGATCCACCGTGTGAATCTTGATCGGTTTGATGATCGGCTTTCGTGCGGGTCTTTCTGGTTCCGGGTAGGGGTGGGTGCCGGATGGCCGGTCCGGCGGCGACTCGCCAGGTACTCATGGGGCTTCGACCTGAAGCTCTGGATAAGAAAGGTTCAGTACAGGGAGTGTCATCTGGGCCCCTATACCGGCCCCACTCCGTGCTCCAGGTAGGCAGTGAGGTCGTTCGTCCGCGCATGGACGCCAGCCGTGATTCGGCGCGCCAGGCGGGGGATGGTGAGCTCTGACAGCTGGTCTACGGGATGGAAGTCATACGTGCGGAGCTCGTCTGCCTGCAGCACGATGCGCTCGCGGTCGCCTTCGCTCAGCTGGCCGCCGTCGAAGAGGTAGAGGACCTTGTCCCCCTCGCCCGGGTTCGGGGCCCAGTCGATGACGAGGAGATGGCCGATGTGCGGTTCGATGCCCAGCTCTTCCCGGACCTCGCGCACGCAGGCTTGCCGGGGCGACTCGCCCGTCTCGACGTAGCCTCCGGGAACATCGCGGTAGTTCTTATACGACGGCTCGACGAGGAGGACCTGATCGGCCTCATCGAAGAACAGCGCGCCTGCGGCCATCCGGGGGCGGGCCATCTTCGCTTCGTGCTCGTTGTCGGTCACGGTTCGGACTCTAGCTGCCCCCGACCACTCCCAGTCTGCGGGCCAGGTCGGAAACCGGAAGTGAGGGCCGGCCCCTGGTGCCGCGTATCCAGCCGATGACGAGCTCCCGGCTCATGTAGTGGTGGCGCACCTGCTCGGGGGCAGTCTGTTCGGCGTCCAGCAGGATGGTCAGCGCTTCGTCGGTGCGGTTCCAGGCGCTCAGCGCCCGGGCGACTTCGAGGCTGTGCCGTACGCGCCGTTCCACGGGCATGCCGCTGGTGTCGACCCGCGCGCCGAGGTCTGCGGCGATCTGAATGTCGCCGAGCTCGCCAGCGGTGGCGACGCAGTGGATGGCCACGTTCGTCGGTCCGAAGGCGGTCCACATCCGGTTGGCGTCGGCGCCGAGACGTTGTGCTGTCTCGTCAGCCTCTCGGAGAAAGCTCTGGGTGGTTGCGCGGTCCTCTGCCCGCGCGGCGGCCATCGCCCCGGCGAGGAACAGGGTGCCGTATACGGAGAGGTAATCCTCGCTGGCGTGGCCCAGCGCCGGCTGCATGACGGCCGCCGCGTCGTTGACCAGATCGACCGCTGATGAGAAGCGCCCGGTGGCCAGGAGACAGTGGGTCACCGCCCGGAACAGCGAGCCCGTCACGACGCTCCTGCCGCTGTGTTGCGCGGCGGTCAGCCCGCGGTCGGCTGCGACCCATGCCAGTTCGGCCTCGCCGACCTTGCCCAGCACCATGGCTGCGCCGTGGTAAGCCAGGGCGAGCAGCGCATGAGCCTCTTCCCTTTCGTGTCCCGAGTAGGAGCGGGAGGCGGCGAGGGCGTCGTTCACGACGAGGGGCAGGCGTCGGGTGGCGAAGCCGTAGCGGGATGCCTGATAGGCGTCGAGGACCTCGCTCACGTTGGTCCGAAGGTCCTGCAGGTCAGGTGGTTCGCTCTCGGGGGCAGCTCCCAGCAGCGGGGTGAGCTGCTTGTAGTCCATGAGCGCTCCGCGGAGCGCGGCCACCGTGCGGTGGCCGCTGTCGGTTGACCATCCCATGAGGGTCGGTTCGGCGAGCAGGTCTCCAAGGGTGACGTCGAGAGCCTCGGCGAGTGAGCTGATCACCGAGAGGCGATCGAGCTCGATCCGGTTGTTCTCCGCCTTGCTAAGCCAGTCCGTGGTGCGGCCGACGAGGCCGGCCAGGACTTCTTGGGAGAGGCCGCGCCGGCGCCGATACCAGGCGACGCGTTCCCCGATGGTGAGATTCTCTGCCAACCCGCGCATGGCGTGATCGTCACCTCCTGGCCGAAGTGGACCCCGGAAGGATTTTCCGGGGTGCTCTGGGGTGCCCTGACTACTGTCGCAACTGACCGAGCACGTCGCTGGCTAATGCGAGCAACTCAGCTCGCACCGGCTGGCATTGGCCAAAGACGCTCGTCCGTCCCACCCGTCTTCTCAGACCGAGAGATCGGAGTTTGTCATGCGCGAAACCGCCATGACCCAGAGCACCGTCGAGGCAAGTACGACGGCGGTTCGCGCTCGTCCTTCGTTGCTGGACGGAGTGGGACAGCGATGAGCGGTCCGTACGCATGGGCGGTCCGGAACCGTGTCCTTGCCCGGTTTCCCGCCCCGGTCGGCGGCTCCCAGGCGGGTGACACGACGCTCGTCCGGGTGCGGCACGCGGGGCTGTGTGGAAGCGATGTGGCCAAGCTCAATCACCCGTGGCAAGGACGACTGCCGGAGCCGTGGTACCCCGGGCACGAGATCGTCGGCATTGACGCCGAGACGCTCGGTTCGGTCGTGGTAGATCCGCTGATCTCCTGCCGCTCGTGCCACTCCTGCGACCGCGGGCATGTTCACCTGTGCCCGGGACTTCGGCGTATCGGCTGGGATCTTCCCGGGGGTCTCGCCGATCGCGTGCGGGTGCCCCGTAACAGCATCGTCCCGATTCCCCATCTGCAAGATCCCGCGCATGGCGTCCTCGCCGATCCGATGGCGGTGGCCCTGCACGGAGTCCGCTGCGGGCTCCGCGGGCGGTCGGGGCGGCTCGGCATCGTCGGGGGCGGCGTCATCGCCGTGTGCACGGCTGTCTGCGCGGCCGAGGCGGGGTGGGACGTCCACCTGCTGGTCAGGTCACCTTCGCGGTCGCACCAACTGCGGCAGGTCCTGGGCCGGCACATCTCACTCCACGCCGCCGGCCTGCCGGCGTGCGATGCCGTCGTGGATGCCGCGTCCGGTCACAGCGATGCCCCCGTACGCCAGGCGCTGAAGGCCGTGCGTGACGGCGGAACCATCCTCGTCCAGAACGCGTACGCGCCCCGCGTCGCTCTCTCGGTCCCCCTGCGGGACGTGTTCCGGCGCTCGATCACGCTGCGCGGTTCCTTCTCCTACTGCCGCGCGGATGGCCACGACGACTTCCGGGACGCCATCGAGGTGATCCGCAAGGGCGGCGACTGGGCTGCCCTGATGACCGGCCATCGCCTTCCCCTCAGCCAGTTGCCGCGGGGCCTGAAGGACCTGACCAACGAAGCTCACGATCGCCCTTTCAAGGTCCTGCTCACCTCCGAAACATGACGGAAGGAGCCCTTGCCATGGCAAGCACAACGCCGTTGCTGGCTCAGCAGATCAACTCCCCGGCCGACATCCCGCCCGAGGACGTGCACGACGGGATCACGCGCATCCTCGCGTTACCGGATGGCCGAATGCGCGATGTGATGCTGGGCAGCGTCCTGACGGGGCTGCTCCTGCGGGGACCGAGACTGGGAGAGGTCGAGGCCGCAGTCCGCGCGGCGACAGCGCTGGATCGCAGCGGGTGGGACTTTCATCGCCCGCCGGATGGTCTGCGGTTCGTCGGCTACACGGGCAGCGGGAAGAAGACGTTCAAGACGATCAACCTCAGCACCGCCGCCGCGCTGGTGGCGGCCACCGGTGGTGCGCACATTGCGAAGCTCGGGTCGCGCAGTGCGTCGTCGAAGACCGGGTCTCGTGATTTTTTCGACTTGGTGGGAGCGGCAGGCGACGCGGTGCCGCACCGGGAGATGGTGGACATCACGGCAGAGACCGGCTTCGGGTTCTTCTCCATCGAGAACCGCGTGCCCGAGTTCGACTGCCGCTACGGAGGCCGGTTCCAGGCCGTGCACGCCCTCAGCTTGGCGTTTCCGGCCCTTCTCAGCCCTGTCATGTGCGACGCCTACGTGTACGGCCTCTCGCACCCCGCAGTCGGCGCGTCAGCCCGGCTGCTCTCCAGGCTCGGTCTGCCCGAGGTGACGGTCATCAACTCCAGCCTCGGCAGGGCTGTGCAGGTGGACGAGCTGCTTCCCGGCAGTACCGCGCGGATCTGCCGGATCGGCGCCGACGAGGAGGACTTGCTCTTCGGTAATGAGGTGTGCCAGGCCGTGGCTTCGATGCCGCAGGACCTGCTATCCGTCAGCCAGCACGAGGACCCTCGGGCGAACGTCGCCGCCGCAATCAGCGTGCTGGCAGGGCAGGACTCCGGCCAGGCGCGGAACGCGGTCGCGCTCAACGCGGCCCTGCTCATGGTGACGTCGGAGGTCGTGCCCACCGTGCAGTCGGGCATCGACACTGCCCTCACGATCATCAACTCCGGTGCGGGCCTGGACACGCTGCAGCGGTTCGTCCGACTCACGGGCGGCTCCGCGGGCCAGCTCCGCTCGCTCCTACGACCCGTGACCCCAGTGTCCCTCCCGGCCGTCCCAGGAGCCAAGGAGGCGGCCCCATGCTGAGCTACGACGAGCTCGCGATCGTCCACCTCGTACTCAACACCGACTGCAACGCCTGGGACCTGGCACCGACCAGCACCTCGCCGGGCGTCTGCCGTTTCTGCTACCGCGAACGCAACCGGGTCAAGACCGACGCGGACACCGTGCGCCGCGTCATCGACCGAGTCCGTTCCGAGTCCGCGGCCCACCGCTGCGTCTTCACCGGCGGCGACCCCGTCATGCCGTACGACAACCACCTGGAGGCCGCACTCCGGCACGCCACCGAAGTCGGCTTCGAGACGAACCTCCACACCAACGGGCTGCTGCTGAGCGAGCGCTACGACGGCCTGCGCGACTACGTCACCGTCTACTCCCTGGCCGTTGACGGCCCGGACCCCGGCACGGCCGACTGGTTCCGCGGGCAGGGGTACTTCGAGCGTTTCCGGTCCAACGTCGAGTTCCTCGCCGCCGACCAGCGACGGCTCGCGTTCAACACGTTCACCACGGCCAGCTCCGTGCAGGACCTCCCCCGCCTGGCACAGCTGGTCGCCGGGACAGCCGGGCGTACCGATGTCGAGTACTGGCTGATCTCCCAGTACCGGCCCATCGGCCGCGCCAGCACGCGCAAGGCGGAGATCTACGGCTTCGGGCGGGACGCGTTCATCCGCGCCGTGGACGAGGTGCGGGCGATGGTCGGTGAGGTAGCCGTCTATGCCCAGCCCACACGCGAGCCGCAGGACCCGTACCCGTTCCGCGTGTGGGTCCTCGCCGACGGGACGGTCACCGCGGACCTCGGCAGCGTCGCGGCCCCTCGCAACGAGGTGCTCGGCGATCTTCTCACCGATGGTTTCGAGCCGCTGGTCCGCCGGGCCTTCGCCCTCCGCGAGCAGGCACAGCTGAAAGGAATCGCATGAAGTTCGACACCGCGTACTACGAGAGCGTCATCGATCAGCACCGCTACGAACGCCTGGGACTCGGCGCCATCGACTTCGCCCTCGCGGGGATGAGTCCCGACGATCTACGCACCAAGTGGATGTGCCATACGGGAGCGCGTGAGTTCGCGGAGGCGGTCGCGGACGGGCGGCCCGCGATCGTCACCACCGGCGTAGGACTCGGCGGGCCGCCCCACGCCGGCACCCTCTTCCAGCTGCTGCGCGCGATCAAGCTGCAGCAGTGCGGGCTCGACGTACAGATCGTGCTGGGCGACCTGGACTCCTACAACGCACGTCGTACGCCCCTGGACTCCGTGCGGAAACTCGCCGACCGGTACGAGGAGTTCGTCCTCGCCCTGGGGTTCGACGCCGAGCGCGGCGTGCTGCGGAGGCAGGAGGGCCAGACCGACGTTCTGGCCACCGCGTTCCTGCTGTCACGCCACCTGAACGACGAGGACTTCCACTGGGCGGAGGAGGACCTCGCTGGGCTCTACCGCAACCACGGAGTCTTCGACGACCTCAGCTACGGCATGAAGCAGGCCACGCTGCTCATGGCCGCCGACTTCGTGCACCTGCTCCGCGAAGGGCGGCACGTCCTCGTCTCCCTCGGCGTCGATGAACACAAGTACGTCGCTCTCGCCCGGCGCGGAGCGGAACGCTGGGGACTGCCCGCAGACCACCTGTCCGGCATCTACACCAAGATGATCCCCGGCCTCGGCGGCCTGCCGAAGATGAGCAAGAGCATCCCCGGTTCCGGGATCGACGCCGCCATGTGTGCCGAGGACATCCGGGCCTTGCTCAGGGCGGACCCCGACACCGCGCCCACCGACGACGGCTCGGCCCTGCTCCAGATGTACGCGTGCCTGCCCGAGGTCGACGGCCGGGAGTACGACCGTGTCTCCGCCGCGCGCCAAGCGGGAAACCAGCAGTGGCACACCGAACGCGAGCAACTGATCGAGCGGACTCTGTCCCTGTTCTCCCACTGGCCGAAGTGAACGAGGAGGCTCCCGTGCGCCCAGACACCGCGACCTCCCGCCAACCTATCGGCGGGCCCGAGTCCTACTTCATCAGGAACGGCTACCGCAGCCGGGACCGCGTCGAGTACTTCCTCGATGAGACGGACGACACCGTGACCTGGCAACCCGACGTCTACCCTTATGCCGCGGCGCGGGCCAGGGAGCTGGGCCGAGACGTCGTGATCGATATCGGCTGCGGGCGGGCCGGCAAACTGGCCTCGCTCGCCGCCGAGCGTTCGGACTGGTCCTACATCGGCGTGGACTACGGCGACAACCTTGTGTGGTGCCGCGACAACCACCCCTTCGGGGAGTGGATCGAGGTCGACCTCGAATCGGCGGAGCGACTGCCCATCGCCCCCGGCCTTGTGCGCCGGTCCCTCGTGGTCTGCTCCGACATGATCGAGCATCTGGTGAATCCGATGCCGGCCCTGTCGTTGATCCGGGGCCTGCTGATGGAGGGCAGCACGGCTGCCGTACTTTCCACGCCGGCGCGCGAGTGCCGCAGCGGTTACGACGCTCCCGGCCCGCCCCGCAACCCCAGCCATGTCCGGGAGTGGGCGAGCGATGAGTTCCGGGCGCTGCTGCAAGCGTCGGGGTTCGACATCCGCTATGCCGGGCTCACCCGAAGCGATGACGCCTCCAACGGGCTGTCCACTCAGCTGTTGCTCGTCGGCGCGGGAGCGACAACGGGGGAGAAGCGGTGACAGCGGTGCACCGGGCCGAGGCCATGCGTGTCGTCCATCTTCCGGCTCGCACTCCGTACGCGTGGAAGCTGCAGAGCCGTGACTTCCACATCCTGAACGGGACCGAGTTGCCCAGCGGCGAAACGGTGCCAGCGACGGTCAACGCCGCCTGGCTTCTCGAACACGCCCCTCTCACCTGGCTCGACGTCCTCCATCTGCACCACGTCGACTCCGAGGAACCCGCCACCCTGGAACGCCTGCTCGACGAGTCCCTGAACCACGGAGTCAGCGTGGTCTTCACCGCCCACGACACGCGTCCCATGGTCGGGAGCCCGGAGGACTTCACCGCGCGGCTGCGGATGCTCCACTCCGCCGGGGCCGGCTGGGTCTGCCTCACCGAAGGCTCGGTAGCGAAGCTGGCCGAGGTAACCGGCGAGCGTCCCCGGGCAACGATCATCCCGCACGGGTATGTCGCGGCCCCGGAGGCGCTGGCCGGCCTGGAACGCGAGTCGAGCAGCTCAGCGACCCGGTACCTCATGTTCGGTGCCTCACGGGCCAGCCGGGATCAGCTGTCCACCATGGCCAACTGGAGCCTCGGAATCACCGATCCCCACAGCGCCCTCCATGTCCTGCTGCGCGCCTTCAGCCCGGCCGACTTCGCCGACGGAGGCCGCGCCCCGCTGCTCCTGGACCTGGCCGGGCGCGACCCTCGTATCTGTCTCACCATGCGGCCCTATCCGACGGACCAGGAAGTGAACGCAGCCGGACTGGCTGCCGACGCACTGCTGCTCCCGTACCTCTGGGGCAGTCACTCCGGACAGCTGGAGCTGGCCTTCGACCTGAACCTGCTTCCGGTCTGCTCCCTCACCGGTCACCTCCACGAGCAGTACGAGCGACACAAGGGACGAGTCGACGAACCCGAATGGTTCGACTGGTCGCAGGGGCACCCCAACCTCTTCGGCGAGAAGTTCCTGACCGCGCTGGAGAGCGCGACGGCACGACTCCGCTCAGGCCCCCGCCTTCTCGACCGCGAGTTCCTCGACTACAGGGCCGAAGAGCACAGGACGATCCTGGACGCCTACAGCCGTGTGTACGGAGGTGACCGGTGAACACCCCGCCGCGCATTTCCTGCGTGATCCTGTGCCATAACTACGGGCGATATCTCGACCGGGCGATAGCGAGCTGCCTGGAACAGGAGCCCGGAAACTTCACCCTCCACGAGATCGTCGTCATCGACGACGGCTCTACCGACGAGACCGAGGCGGTGTGCCATCGCCATGAGGGAAAGATCAAGGTCATCAGGAGAAGCCGGAAAGGATTCGGCCAGACGCTGACCGATGTCTTTCTCCTCAGCTCCGGCGACTGGGTGGTTCCACTCGACGCCGACGACTGGTTCCACCCGTCGAAGCTGCGCGTCTGCGCGGAGACCATGAGAGGGGACGCTCTGTTCATCGAGCACTGGGAAAACGTGGTCGATTCCCATGGAAATCCAGTGCTGCGGGAACCGCACCCTGGCGGAAGCACGAGCACACTCCTCGTCCGCCGTGATGCCGCCCTCAGCCTCCTGCCAGTGAACAACGAGATCTTCTTTCACGCACTGCGTGAGGCCGGGCGAGGCGTTGCCCTCCGGGACGCGTTGACCTTCTATCGGGTGCACCCGCGCAGCATGACCGACCGCAGTACGCCCGGCGCGTCACAGGACTATCGTGCGGACGTGTGCATGGCGCTCGCTGATCGCCTCCGCGTGATGCGCGATGAGCCTCCGTCGTGGGCGACCGGCCGCCGGCTCCGAAGGATTTCCTCGCATTTCCGCGCCCTCGCTCACAGCCACAGCGTGGAGGCCGCCCTGCAGAGAAAAGACCGCTTGTCCGCGGCCCGCACGATTCCCGGAATGCTCACCGCCACGATCCACGCACGCGGACCGATGACGCCGTGGCTTCGCTCTCTCTCCAGCGCGATCACGGGACGTCCACGCGTGCGCTTGGCGGCGAGCCCGGACCAGCAGGTGAATTCATGATCGTTCCGGCGATGTGCCGGGTGTGGCGGTGATAAAATCGCCGCTTCCCATCCCATGCTGGTCAGGCCAGTTGTCCGACCCAGGAGCGTATAGGCGCCATGAGCCGTTTGAGCGAGTCTGTCACCCGTGTCACGCACATCCTCGATGGGGCGGACCTGGGCGCGGACTATACGGTCGCGCAGCTGCTCGACGAGACAACAGCACGGCGCTCCCTGGACCTCTCCGACCTGTCTCCCCAGGAGCAGGCGGCCCTGGTTGCGGGGCGCGCCAACCACCTCATCCCCTCTGACACCGCGCTCGCCGAGAGAATCGAAGCCGCGCAGGTCGCCGGGCGCCCGTTCATCGTCAAGTACGGCATCGACCCGACCTCGCCCGACGTGCACCTCGGACACGCGGTGCCGATCATCATCGCCAGCCGGTTTCAGCGGATGGGGCACCACGTCGTCTTCATCATCGGCGACGTCACGGCCAAGATCGGTGACCCGTCGGGACGCTCCTCGGAACGGCCTCCCCTCACGGACGAGGACATCGCCCGCAACCTGAGCGGCTACCAGCAGCAGGTCACCCCGTTCATCGACTTCCAGCGCGCCGACCTGCGCTTCAACGGCGAGTGGCTGAACAAGGTCACCCTGCCCGAACTCATCGGAGTCCTCGCCAACGTGCCGGCCTCCATGTCGCTCCAGCGTGAGGACTTCCGCACCCGCCTCGCCGAAGGCCAGGGACTGTCCGTCGCCGAGTTCGTGTACTCGGTTGTCATGGCATGGGACTCGGTGGCCATCGACGCCGACGTCGAACTCGGCGGCGTGGACCAGCTGCTGAACCTCCAGATGTGCCGCAAGGTCATGGAGATCTCGGACCAGGCCCCCGAGGTCGTCATCACCACCCCGCTCATCGAGGGCACCGATGGCACGGGCAGCAAGATGAGCAAGAGCAAGGGCAACTACGTGGGCCTGACGTCGGCGCCTGATGAGGTGTACGGCCGGCTGATGTCCATCCCGGACCATCTGACCGAGCCCTACCTTCAGCTGCTCACCGAGTGGACGGACGACGAGATCCGCGTGGTCACCAAGCGCCTGGAAGAGGGAAGCGCGCATCCGATGGCGATCAAGCGCATCCTGGCCGGCGAAGTGGTGGCCGCCCTGCACGGCCTGGACGCCGCTGCCGCGGCCCGTGCGGAGTTCACGGCGCATTTCTCCAAGCGGTCCTTCGGGGAGGCTCAGAACCTTCCCGTCATCGCGCTGGAGGACCATGCCGAAGCTACGCTCGGCGCGCTGATCAGCCGCACGCTTGAGTTCGCCCCCAGCATCTCCGCCGTGCGCCGGGTCGCCCAGCAGAAGGGCCTCCGCCTGATCCGCGAGTCCGACGGGAAGCAGGACGTGTCGGCCCTGACGGAGGCTTCCGTTCAGCAGACGCTTGGCGACGTCGTGGGCGAGCTCGGGGACCTCGCTGGAGCCGAGCTCTACCTCAAGGTCGGCCGGAAGGCCGCCCGGATCGATATCTGAGGCCGCGAAGCGGCGCCGCCCCGCCCCTCCNGCGGTCTCGGAACGGGCGGATATCCGGTACGAGGTCGTCCCGGTCAGGCTTCCAGGCTGCCGTCCTTTACCGCTTGAACGAGGGCGCGCAGCTGTGCGGGGCGCAGTATCAGGGGCAGCAGGTGTGGCTCCTTGGAGTCTCTGAGGGCGATGTGGGGTCCGGCCTCGGCGATCTCGACGCAGTCGTTGGCGCCGCCGCTGTAGGAGCTCTTGATCCAGCGTGCGCGACTGAGGTCGGGGACGGGGTGGTGCGTGTTCACTGCGGGAGCTCCTCAAGGATCTGTGTGATGCGTGTGCGGGTTTGGGCGGGGCTGAGGCCGCAGGCTCTCAGCTGGTCGAAGATCTCGCGGTAGTTCTCGACGTCCGTCGGGGACTCCAGGTACACGGAGTTCTTCGGGTTCTCCAGCCACACCAGGTCCGGGGTGTGGTCGGGGAAGCTCAGGATGACGTAGGGCCCGTAGAGGCCCGGGTGCGCCCCGAGAGAGAAAGGCAGCAGCTGGACTGTGATGTGTGGCTGCTCGCCCGCCTCGATCAGCTTTCCCAGCTGCTCCCGCATCGTTGCCGGGGAGCCGACGGTGCGGCGCAGGACCGCCTCGTCGAGGATGGCCCACAGCTTCGCCGGATGGTCGCCACCGATTCGGCTGCGCTGCCGCTCCATCCTGACCTTCACCAGGTCCTCCACCTGGCGAGGGCCCAGGTCCATCCGCATCTGCGTGATGACGGCGCGGGCGTAGTCCTCGGTCTGGAGCAGGCCGGGGACGAGCATCGGCTGGTAGCTGGAGATGGCCGCTGCGCCCGCCTCCAGAGCGAGATAGCCGTCGTAGCGGGTCGCGGTGAGCACCGTCGAGTACTTCCGCCACCACGGCTTCTGCTGTTCCTTGTCCGCGCGCATCAGGTCCAGCACGTCGTCGCGCCGTGCGGTGTCCTCGACGCCGTAGCAGTCGAGCAGGGCGCGGGCGAGCACCGGGGAGATCCCGCGTTCTCCGTTCTCGATGCGGCTCAGCGAGCTGGCGTTCACCTCCAGCTGCTCGGCGACCTCGGCGAGCGTGAGACCGGTGGCTTCGCGCAACTCCTTCATCCGTGCGGCAAGTTGCCTGCGGTAGACGGACTGCGGCACCAGGCTCTGCTTTATGGCCATGGTGGAAGTGTTGCTGCCGGACAGGCGGCTGCACAACCCACACGAGTCAACTTCGCCAGACATCTTGCCTAGTTACAGTGCGGCGCGGCATCCTGACTAGGTCACGGCGCGTGCCAGCTCACACACATGCCGCAGTCGAAGCTTGCCTGTTGGCTGGCCCGCCCACCCTGGGAGGTGCCCTTGTCACGCACGACCCTGTTCCGTCAGCTCGTTCAGCAGCGCCATCTGACCACGCACGCGTCGTTCAGCGCGCAGTTCGCCCGGTCCGCACACGAACTCGCCGAACGCGAGGGTGATCCCCGGCTCGCGCGGGTGGAGATCTCGTCCCGGCAGTTCGACCGCTGGATGGGCGGGGAACTCCGCACCCTGCCACGTCCGGACCCCTGCCGGATTCTGGAGCACATGCTGGGTCATCCGGCCGCCCGTCTGTTCTCCGTCCCAGCGAAACCGCCGGCAGGGCCTTCGCCTCCCCCGAGCGCGCCGACCGGAAGCGGTGGCGAGAACCCCCTGGACATCGTGGCGCGCGCCCGGCAGCTCGTCTCCGGCAACGCCGACGACGCCACCCTCGCCTTTGTCGGCTCGTCTCTGGAGCAGGTGGTGAACCGCTACGAGCAGGACGGCCCGCTCGGACTTCACGCCCAGGCCAGCTCGTTGCGGGGCCTGCTTCACGCCCTCCTGGAGGGCCGGCAGCCGCCGGCAGCCCGGCAGGAGCTGTTCCGGCTCACCGCCCGTGCCGCCGGACTCCTCGGATACATGTCCGTCAACACCGGCAAGTTCGCGCTGGCGGAGGCGTACTGCACGGAGGCCCAGGAGCTCAGCCAGGCGATCGGCGACCAGGACACCGAGCTGTGGGCATGCGGAACCCGCTCCTTGGCGCTGTACTACGACGGCCGGTACGCCGAGGCCGATGCGTGTGCCGCGGCGGCGGCGGACCGTGCGCCGCGCAGCGAGCAGTTGATCCGGTTGCTGGCCAACGGCCGTGCGCGCGCACTGGCAAAGATCGGCGATGCGGAGGGCGCGCGCCGCGCGATCGGGCAGGCCCTGGCGCTGTCGGACATGCACGACGTCCCGCAGGGGATCACGCCGTGCATCTCGTTCGAGCCCTACGGGAACGCGAGGACGCTCGCCAACGCGGTGACCGCCCACGTTGCGCTGGGCAGCATCGATCACGTCCTGCGCAACGCCGCCGCGATCGACGACCTCGTCGAGTCCTCCGATTCGGCGTGGAGCCGCTCGCTGGTGCGCCTGGACGTCGCCTCCGCGCTTCTCCAGCAACCGTCACCGGACCTTGAGCAGGCGCTGACGCTCGGCACGGAAGCGCTCCGTCTATGCGGCGACACCCCGATCAGGTCGGTGCTGCAGCGGTCCCGGGATCTGCGCGACCAAGCGCAGCAATGGCGCACCCACCCGGCGGCGCGGGAGTATGAGGAGGAGCTGCGGGCCTGGAGGTCGCAGCCAGCCGCCCTGGCCATGTCGTAGCCGGAGGCGGGCCCGACGCCCGAGGAGAACGCTTGGCGCCCCTGCTCCGCCCGGACCCCGACTCGTTCCCCGTCGAGCCGCCCGACGACACCGATTCCGCGGAGGTGATCGCGGCGCATGACTGGGCGGCATTCAGCGCGGTGGAGGAGGTAACCGATCATTGGTCCCGGCCTGGCTGGGCGGACGGCAGCCGCGCCTACTACTGGATGCTCACCTTCCCGTACCACCCGGAGCTGAGCGCGCTGGCCCTGCGGTGTCAGAAGGAACTCGCCGGGTTGGGTCTGGACCCTGTGCCGGCGGACGACGGGCTGCACATCACCCTCGCCCGGGTTGGCTCCCCGGACGACGTCACGCCCCGGCAGCTCGACGCCCTCGCACGGCTGGCCGCGACCGTCCTTCCCACCGCGTTCTCCCTTCGCGCGATGCCGCTGGCCGGGTCACGCGGCGCCGTACGGCTCTCCGTCGCCCCCTGGAGGCCACTGGTCAGCCTCCACGCCTCGCTCTCAAACGCAGGGCACGCACTGGCGATTGCCACCACCAGGCCAACGTTCGCCTTCCGGCCCCATCTCAGCGTGGCCTATCAGAACGCACGCCGCCCGGCGGCGCCCGTCATCGAGGCCGTTGCGCCGCTGCGCTCCCTCGACGATGTCGACATCGCGGTGACGGAGGTGCGGTTGGTCGAGCTCCGGCGCAGCGGGGCCACCTACCGGTGGGATGTTCTGCATTCTCTGCCGCTGGTCACCACTTAGCGCCGCCAGGGCTCAAATTCACCGCTGCGACGACCGCCTTGCCCTCAGCGGTCGGCCAGACGAACCACTTCGCGGCGAGCAGCTCCACCAGGACGAGGCCCCGGCCGTTCTCCGGGATGTCGTCGGGGTCGTCAGCGAGGACGCCGCGTGGCTGGACGGATCCGGTGTCGCGGGCGGTGTCGTGCACCCACATGAGAACGATGTCCTCGTAGACGTCCAAGGTCATCCTGGTCGGGCCGGCGTCGGTGTGCTCCATCGCGTTGGCCACCAGCTCGCTCACCACGGACACCGCGTTGTCGATGCGGGACGGTGTGGTGCGGCCGGCGAGCGCGTGCCGTACCTGCTCGCGCGCAAGTGCCTGGGGGTGGTCCGCGTGATCGAGCTGGACCCAGCGGTGCTGGACTGCCCCGTCGGCGAGATCGCGTGTCCGGACGTCGGTGGTGCGTGCTGGGGTCATCGTGCCTCTCGCAGACTGACGGTGATGCCCTTGCTGATCTGGGCGGGCCCGGACACATCAGCCTCGTAGCAGCCGGGTTGCGCCGGTACGCCGTCCGCCCGCCTCTTCGGACGGCGTCAAACGGCGGAAGAACGGCGTACCGATGGCGTCGGCTCCTCAGTCAGGGTTGCCGATGTGCCCGGTCTGCGGTGAGTGACCGGGCACGGGGCCCGGCGGGGCCGCTCAGGGTCCTCACCGTCTCCCCCTGCGGCCCTGGGCGGGTTCTCCCCCTTCGGTATCCCGCCGACGCCCTCCGAGAGGTCCACATGAGTGCTTCCTTCTCTTCCGGCCCTTCCTGGCAGCCGGGCCGCACCCCGCGTCCTACCGCTCTGCCGATGACTCCGATTGGCCAGCGTCGCCGCGCGATCGGGCGCCCGTCGTACAGCTGGGCGTTGCCACTCCCGCAGGGATGCCGAGCTCTGTCGGCCACGGAGCGACTCGCCCTGGCGTGCATCGCTTGTGGCGAGGACACCGCAGGGACGGCGCGCGCCATGGGTATCGAAGCGGTGACAGTGCGCACTCTCCTGCGTCGTGCCACGGTCAAGATC
Source organism: Streptomyces sodiiphilus (assembly GCF_039529215.1). Taxonomy (NCBI): domain Bacteria; kingdom Bacillati; phylum Actinomycetota; class Actinomycetes; order Kitasatosporales; family Streptomycetaceae; genus Streptomyces; species Streptomyces sodiiphilus. Next base: position 20,994 of record NZ_BAAAMJ010000082.1, read on the forward strand.
GGTGACGGGCCCTCGCGTACCGCCGTCGTCCACCGAGCGTTTCTGTACGGCCAGTTGCCGGCGCCCGTACCGCTGGACGTCGGGACCGTGCGGTTGGAGCAGTGGACCGTGCTTCACTGCCTGGCCGCCGGGATGAACCTCCCGCAGATCGCCGCCCAGACTTCCTGGTCCTACCGCACGGTCAGGGCCTACGCCGCAGCCTTGTGCCGCACCCTGGGCGCCCGGAACCTCCCGCACGCCATCTACTGCGGCTGGAAAGCCGGCTACCTCGGCCCCGCCGCGCGCACCCGCCACGGCGAGACCTGACCACGAGCACCGGCGCGCGGTGGCCAATCTCAAGGTCACACCATACTCCCGGCCCCTGGCACCGCCACCTCGGCTCTGCCTGCGGATCGGGTCGGCAACACCCGCCGCCCTCCCCGTTCACGGGAGAGCCGCGGAGGAAGACCCCGGGCCGTGTCGCAGCCGGCACGGCCCGGGGTCGCCGTACCGCTCATCCGACACCGACGAAGGAGACCGCGTGCATAACGAATCCGACTTCACCAGCCCGCCGGACCGACGAGTCGGCGGCCTCGCCTTGTTCCGAAACGGAACAGGCGCTGTCCTGCTCGTGGAGAAGAAGTACCGGACGGGACTGGCGCGCTGGGGCCTAGTCGGCGGCAGCGCGAAGCCGGGCGAACCCGCAGCCATCGCCTGCCAGCGCGAGATCCTGGAGGAGACCGGCCTCAAGGTCGTGCCCGAGCGTCTGCTGGCCGTGCACTACATGCCGGCAGCGCCACCTGTGCGCGAGGGGTTCAACTTCGTGTTCGACGCCGGCATCCTGCCCGACGACACCGCCATCACCCTGCCCGAGGACGAACTCGCCTCCTACGGCTGGGCGGCCCCCGACGAACTGCCCGGCCTGGTCGCCCCCTACACCGGCTGGCGCATCACCAGCGCCCTCAACGCACTGGCCGGCGGTCCCGTCCGCGAACTCGTCGGCCACCCGCCGGACGACTGGCACACGCTGGCCGCCTGAACTCGCTTCGTACGCGAGACCCGAGCGAGCGCGCCGCGCTCTGGGGGTCCGCGACACCAGTGACTACTGCCCGCCGGGCCTTCAGCATCCGCGGCGCCATCACAGCCGGTGATCTCCGTTCGGCGAGCTATCAGCTAATCACGACGGCGACCGGGTCTGGTGCCGACGCTGCTCTGCACGCGTACTACGCCGCCCGCGACAAGCGGGCGGCGTAGTACCGGGGGACACGCGCAGCGGTCCTTCAGCGGCGGCGTGGTTGAGGTGCCTGTTGCGGCACGACGGCCGGTGCGGGGTGGCTTGCCGGGGCGGGGGTTGGTGCCGGGCGGCGGGCGGGGGGTGTGGTGGTGCCGAGGTGGTGGAGGCGCCAGACGAGGACGTTGCTGATCGACTCCGCGGTGTGGAGTTCGCGGTGTTCGGCGGATTGGGCGAGGAGGTCGGCGGTGTTGTGGCCGGCGCGGTGGGCTTGGTCGATCATCGCGAGGAGGGCGGGGAAGCCTGGTTCTGTTTCGAGGCGGTCGGCCAGGTGGGGCAGGGCGTAACGGACCACTTCGGTGTGACGCTGCCTGGTGTGGTGGGGAAGGCGCTCGCTGTGAGTGCGCAGGGCAGCCAGCGGCCTGGCGGTGGTGGCGCGGTAGGCGGCGCGGAGGTGGTCCGCGGTGCGCTGTGCGGCTTCGGCTTGCTGGGCGTGGCTGCGGGCGCGGTGCCAGCGGACGGCGGCGATCACGGTGAGAACCAGGAGATCGAGGACGAACGCGGTAACGGCTCCGTCCGCGCTGCGGCCGACGGCGGGGCCGGAATGGACTATCTGGCGAGCGGCGCGGCGCAGGGCGTGCATCTCCGTTTCCCGGGCGTGGATGTGGGAGCGGGTGGCGCGTTCGAATGACCGTGCCGCCTTGCGTAGTTCGGTCCGTCCGGCCCCGTGGGTGGTCTGGGCGAGGGAGTGGATGACCTCGCCGACGCCGATGAGGTGGGCTGCCGTGGCGGCGTCGTCCTGGCCGATGGTGAGGGTGTCGAGGGTGGCGGCGGTGAAGCGGCGGGCGCGGATCGGCGCCGAGGCGTCACGGTGTTCGAGCCAGGTGGTCGCGTCGTCTGTGTCGGTGGGGTCGAAGCGTTTGCGGATGCGGGGGAGGGAGAGGTCGGGGGCGAGGGTGGAGCCGGAGTACCAGACGGGCTCGTTGTCCTTGTTGCGGTCGCCGACCATGGCGACGGAGTAGCCGATCACGTCACCGGAGGGGGCGATGCGTTTCTTGATGCGGACGCCTTCGCCGGCCAGCCGGTCGAAGAACTCGGTCTCGTTCGCGGCTCCGGCCAGCGCCTGGTGGACGTGTTCGCGCAGCAGGTCGCGAGATGTGGCTTCCTGACCGCGGCGTTCGGCTTTGTGGCGCTCGGCGCTGGTGGCGCGGGTGTCGGCGGTGCCATCTCCCGACGCGACGCGGTGGAGGTCGTAGTCGTTCTCGATGTGGCGGGCTTCGGTCTGGGCGCGTTTGCCGGAGCGGTGGTGATCAGGTCGGCGGCCGTCTTCGCGGACGAGGGTGGCGATGATGTGGATGTGGTCATCCGCGTGGCGGATGGCGGCCCATCGGCAGCCGGCGCCGTCGCCGGGGTCGATGCCGGTGGCGGCCACAATGCGGCGCGCGATGTCGCCCCACTCGGCGTCGGTGAGGAGGCGGTCGCCGGGGGCGGCGCGCACGGAGCAGTGCCAGACGTGCTTGTCGGGCCGTTGATCTTTGGGCAGCAGGTGGAGGGGCTGGTCGAGGAGGTGCTGGAGGTCCTTCTTCGTCACTGTCGGGTCGCGGCCGGGGTCGGGGGCCATGCCGTCGAAGGAGGCGACCAGGTGCGGATCGACGTGTTTCTCGTGGGTGCCCTTGCCGTAGAGGTAGTGGAGCAGGCCGACGGTGTTGCCGCCCTGCTTGTGGATGCGCGGGATCAAACCGCCTCGCCTTCCTGGCCGTTGGCGACCCGGTCGGCTGCGCGCGTCACGGCGTTGGCCGCGCGGTGGATGTCGGCGATCACCGGGGCGACATCGAGCACCTGGCCGCCGGAGTTGAGGACCCTGGCGATCTGGTTGACGTTGCTGCCGGCCCAGCCAAGCTGGCGGCGCACGGCGAACAGCTCGCTGAGGACTTCCTGTTCGGTGGCGATGGTGGCGGCGGTGCGGGTCTGATCTCGGGCGGCGGCGAGCGCTGAGTGGGCGAGGAACCCGGCGACGGTTTTGCCGACGGCGTCGGCGGCGGCCTGGATGACGGCAAGCTCGCGCTCGTTGAGGCGCACGCTGTGGGCGGGACGCTGCTTCCTATCGCGCAGACGCGCCCTCCCCTTGACCTTGCCCGGCTGCGGTCCGCCCTCGGTCACAGCCTTCCCGTCCGGCGCCCCCTGGCACCGGACGGGCCCCGCCACCCCTGGGGCGGGGTCTGGTTCGGACGCTCCCCCTGCGGGGGAGTGTCCGAACCTCCAACTTGCTCCGCTGTTTCGGGTGTTGATGTCGTCGCTGATGGTGTCGGGTGCGTGGTGCTGGTGGTGCATGGGGCGGTTCTCCGTGGGGTTCATTCGGCGGTGGTGAGGGAGGCGTCGAGTTCGGCCTGGAGGGTGCGGGTAGCTTCAGCCAGGCGGTTCCTGCCGACGCGGTAGCCCTGGTCGCGGACGGCGGCTTCGATGTTGCGGCGGGAGATACGGCCGCTGCGTCCTCGCGGCGCCTTACGGCCGATCGAGAGGAGCTCGTCGTCGGTCACGCTCGGCCGGTGCTCATCGGATGTCGGCGAGGGGCGCGGGGCGGTCGCCGCAGCGGTGGCGGGGGGCTGCGGCACGTCGCTGACGGCGGGAGGTCGTGCGGCGTCCGGCTGGCGGCGCATCTCCTGCGGGCCGGTGGGCTTGTGGCTTCGGGTGGCGTCGCCGCTGTGGCGTGCCGCGCCGATGTGGCGGACCGTGTTGCTGTGGCGGTCTGCGGGCGTGTTGTGGCGGGGGTTGGTGGTTGTGGTGTGGCGGCGGACGACGAGGTAGAGGTGGACGGCGCCGGCGAGGGCGAGCGGGGCGATGGCGGACAAGGCGCCGACGGTGGCGTCGTCGAGGCGGAGGCCGTCGTCGTGGCGGGTGGTCTGGTTGAGGCGGACGGCGTGGAGGCCGTTGGCCCAGATGCTGGTCATGGTGGCGGCGGCGACCAGGAGCCAGACGTAGAGGCGGGAGCGCAGCGGGGCGGTGCGCAGGATGAGGAGGGCGACGATGCCGATGGCGATGAAACCGTCGATGACGAGAGGGAAGACGTAGGTCAGCGGTCCGCGGATGTGGATGGCGACGGCCATCTGCCGCAGGGCGTCGTAGGAGAGGGCGAAGCCGGTGGTGCCGAGCAGAGCGATGCCGGCGCGTATCACGGCGGTTGCGGGCGCAGGGGCTTGGGGCATACGGGTGGAGCTCCATCATGTGGTGCGGGCTGCGGGCTGCGGGCTGCGGGCGGTGGCGTTCACGGCGTTCACGAGGGGGGCGTTCACGCGAGCCCCCTTCTAAAGGGGGGCTCGCGCGTGATCGCCTAGGCGCGTGAACGGCGTGTACGGTCGCGTGATCGTCTGACCTGCGGTTTCGCTGCGTCCGTGGAAGGTGTGAGTGCTTCACGGCGGTCTATGAGCGGAGGGGCCCGTGTACGGTCGCGTGAACGCTCCGCGAGGGGTGGGCGCGGGTCATCGGACGGCGGCGAGGTGGCGGGCGGTGGCGTAGTAGCGGGCCTGCTGGCCGCCGCCGTTGCCGCCTGCGGTGCCGTCGGCTTTGGTGGCCAGGCCGCTGGTGACGAGGCGGGCGAGGTGGCGTCGTGCCTTCTCCACGTCGGCGCGCTCGGGCTCGCCTCCGCCGATCAGGACGGTCGCCAGGTCGCGGGCGGACAGGCCACCAGGGGCGTTGCGCAGCAGGACGGCGGGGTCCTTGGTGGGGTCGACCGTGGTGGTGCCGCGTTCGTGGTTGTGTGTGACGTCCAGCGGGCCGATCTCGCCGGTGGGGGTCTTCAGGTGGTGCACGGTGACAGCGGGATCACCGGCCCGCCCGGCCACGAACAGGACGCTGCCCGCGCCTGCGGTGAACCAGGTGGAGCCGTAGACCTGATCCAGGGCGGGGCGCTGGCCGCGCGGGGCGTCGGCGGTGGCCTTGCGCTGGTGGTGCAGTTCCATGATCTCGACGCCGCCTCGCAGGGCGCGCATGCGGGCGTTGTGGAAGGCGACGGCGAGGCTGTCGTCGACCATGGTGCTGACCGCGTCCTTGAGGCTGTCGATCACGATGGTGTCGGCCTGGTGCGCGGCGGCCAGGTCGGCCAGGAGGTCGGGCTCCTTGTCGAGGGTGGCGGGCAGCGGGCCTTCCCAGACGACGAGCCGGTCCCGCAGGACGCTCTCGTGGTCGGGGGTGATGCGGCGGGCCATGGCCTTGGCGATCTGCCGGGGGCGGTCCATCGCCAGATACAGCACCCGCTCGCTCGGGGCGACCGGCATGTCCAGAACGCTGCCCGCGAGGCCGAGCCGGGCGAGGATCACCTGGTGGGCCAGCGTGGTCTTGCCGACCCCGGGTGCGCCGACGATCATCAGGCTCTCGCCCGGCGCCCACGCGGTCCTCTCCCGCGTCCCCCACAGCGGCTCGCAGTCCGCCCCCGACTCCCGGACGAACGACCACCCGTCGGTAGCGAAACGGAACAACCGCCCCTGCCCGCAGGCCAGCGCCCGCTCGCGTTCGGCGTTCACCTCCGCCTCGATCTCGGCGCGGATCGCCTCCGGATCGGCCCCCGGCTCCTGGGCGCGCTGGACGGTGCGGACCGCGGAGCTGAGCAGGCGGCGCAGGTCGGCCCTGCCACGCACGATCTCCGCGTGGAACTCCGCGCTGCCGGATCCGTAGTACACGTCGGCGAGCTGGTGCAGGTAGCCGGCACCACCGACGCGCTCCAGGTCTCCCTGCCGCGCAAGCCGCTCGCTGAGGACGATCGGGTCGGTCGGCCCGTCCTCACGGCGCTGGGCGAGCAAGGCGCGCCAGACCGTCTCGTGCGCGGGCCGGTAGAACGCCTCCTCGCCCAGCACCGGCCGGACAGTATCGATCACTTCGGCGTTGTGCATGCAGGCACCGAGCACCGCACGCTCGGCGTCCACGTTGTACGGCGGTTCTGCCGTGCCCAGCGGCGACGTGGCGGCGGATTCGTGCCGGGATGGCATCGAGGGCGGCATGGGCGTACCGTTGGGCATGGAACTCCTCACCCGGCGGGCCATATGGGGCGGCAACCCCGGCCGAGCCGGTCGAATCGTTAGGTATGGCGGTTGTGGGGTTTCTGCTTCGCCCCCGGTGTTCGCAGCACCGGGGGCTTCTTCGTGTCCACCCCCGTCCAGGGGCAGCCACGACACTACCACGCACGATTCAAAACGGAATGGCTTGCAATGCAGATCGGGTTAGTGTTAGCTAGTCGTCATCGGACACGCCTGCACGGCCAGGCACCCTGACGGGAGGAGGTGGGGGTGACGAGCGGCGAAGACGGCGCTGTCCGCGCCGGTACCGACCGGCCGGAACCGGAAAACCACGTCGCTGAGCGGATTCGCATGGAGCGCGAGGTCCGGGCCTGGAGTACCGCCAAGCTCGCCGAGGAGATGACCAAGGCCGGCCACCCGATCAACCAGTCCGCGATCTGGCGGATCGAGAGCGGCAAGCCGCGCCGCCGGGTCAACCTTGACGAGGCACTCGGCTTCTGCAAGGTCTTCGACCTGCCTCTCGACGAGCTGACCAGCCCACCCGGCAGCCTGATGAACGCCCAGGTGAGACGCCTCGTCGGTGAGTACGTCGAGAAGTGGAAAGAGTGGCGCGCCCTGGGCAAGGCCCAGGACCGCATCATGGCCGAACTCGACGACTACGCGAAGGCCCACCCGGACCAAGCTGACATGGTCAAAGTCCTACTCATGCACGAGCTCGAAGTTGCCTCCGCCGGAGAGTTCCGCCACCACCGTGGCGCGCCCAGCAAGCTGCAAAGCTGGCTCGGCCCCGACCGCATGTGGCCGGACGACGATTCCGAAAGCCCACCCACCCAGTAGCCACCCCGCCACGGCACGTCGGCGCTGCGAACGCCGACCCTGCCAGTCATGTGCCCCTGACGTCCCACAACCGCCATACCTGTTCGATCGACCGGCCCGGCCGGGGTTGCCGCCCCGTATGCCGCTGGTGAAGGAGCCTCCTTGTCCGACAGCACCTCCCTGCCCCTTGCCCAGATAGCCCAGCTCCTCGACGTCCCCGAAGACTCCCTCCGCGCCCTCATAGCCGCGCGCGGCGGCAACCAGGGAGACACCACCCTCGTCGCCCTCACCGTCGCCGAGGCCGCGCGCCGCATCGGCATCGGCCGCACCACGCTCTACAAGTACGTCTCCACCGGCGAGATCCCCTCCGTCAAGGTCGGACGGTTGCGCCGTGTCCCGGCCGAGGCGGTGAACGAATTCCTCCAACACCGCCTCAGCCGCCAGGGCTTCGACGCCGCGGCTTGAGGGGGCGCTCATGACCGAGGACACCAAGCCCCGCCAGCCCAATGGCGCCTCATCCATCTTCCGGGGCAAGGACGGTCGCTGGCACGGCTACGTGACCGTCGGCATCAAGGACGACGGCACCCCCGACCGGCGCCACGTCAGCCGCAAGACCCGTCCCGAGGTCACCAAGGCCGTGCGCGACCTGGAGAAGCAGCGCGACTCCACGGGCGTCCGAAAGGCCGGTCAGACCTGGACGGTAAAGACCTGGCTGACCCACTGGGTGGAGAACATCGCCGCGCCCAACGTCGGTGAGAACACCATCGACGGCTACCGCGTCGCGGTCTACCACCACCTCATACCCGGCCTGGGCGCCCACCGCCTGGAAAAGCTGGAGCCCGAGCACCTGGAACGCCTGTACCGGAGGATGCAGGAGAACGGCAGCGCCGCCGGTACCGCCCACCAGGCGCATCGCACCGTGAAGACCGCGTTCAACGAGGCCGTACGCCGCCGCCACCTGACCATCAACCCGGCATCGGTCGCCAAGGCCCCCAAGGTCGAGGAGGAGGAGGTCGAGCCGTACACGCTGGAGGAGGTCCAGCGCCTGCTCCTAGAAGCAGGCAAGCACCGCAACACTGCCCGCTGGGTGATCGCGCTCGCGCTCGGCCTACGCCAGGGCGAGGCCCTCGGCCTGACCTGGGAGGACGTGGACTTCGAGGCGGGCGTGCTCTTCGTGCGCCGGGGCCGCCTGCGGCCCCGCTACAAGCACGGTTGCGGGGACAAGTGCGGACGCAAGCCCGGCTACTGCCCGCAGAAGATCAACACCCGGCGCGAGACTAAGGCCACCAAGACCAGGGCCGGCAAGCGCACGATCGGCGTCCCCGAGCAGCTGCTGACGCTGCTGCGACGACACAAGGAGGAGCAGAACCGCGAGCGAGTCACCGCCCGTGACCTGTGGGTGGAGAAGGGGTACGTCTTCACCTCGCCGACCGGCGAGCCGCTCAACCCCAACACCGACCACCACAAGTGGAAGGATCTGCTGAAGGCCGCCGGTGTCCGCGAAGGCCGGCTCCACGACGCCCGCCACACCGCCGCCACCGTGCTGCTGATCCTCGGCGTCCCCGAGGCCGTCGTCGACCGCATCATGGGCTGGGAACCCGGCAAGTCCGCCCGCATGCGCAGCCGGTACCAGCACCTCACCGGCCAGATACTCCAGCAGACCGCCGCGAAGGTCGGCGCCCTGCTCTGGGGCGCGGCACCCTCTGCCCCTCCACCGCCCCCTGGAGGCCCCACGCCCGCCATGAACCAGGACTCCGGCCCGGCGGGCCCAACGGTGTACGTCGCCCGACTCGGCGAACGCCGCATCCCCTTCCTGCACCGCGACCACGCCGAAACCGTGGTCAAGCAGTGGGGTACCGACCACCCCGACCATGCCTTCGAGGTCGAGGAATGGCCCCGGAAGAAGTGGGAGGACAAGGGCCCCGGCGGTGCCAGCGCCATCCGCACCAGCATGCCCGACCGCCGCACCGTCCACCACGCCTACGCCCTGTACCTGCCCGGCGGTGAACGACTCAACATCGGCCGCGACGACCAATGGTCGGTAGCGGCCTGGGAGTTCGAGTCCGACCTCTATACAGATCTACCGGTCCGCTGGCACACCACCCGCCGCCCCGGCCAGGAAGTGGAAGCGCACGTGCGTGGTATCGATGCGGCGGCAGTTGGTTCGGCATTCGCTGAGGCGTGTGCCGCGGCCGTGGATCGAGCGTGTCGCCCCGAGAAATACGGAGACGCCGAGCCGTAGCGGCATGCGCCGAAGTGCGTGGGGGCGACGGCAGATGTCTGCCGCCGCCCCCACGTTCGTTTCGCAAGCCTGTGCCAGTCCCTAGCCAGCTCACGTCACCGTGCTGGCCGTTCTCTCTGGGAACGCTTCCGCCACGGATCGTCAGTCGACCAGATAGTGGGCCTCGATATAGGCGACGGTCGAGTCATACGGCTCCCCTACCGGCTTGAGCATGTACCGGCGGAAGACCGCGGCGGTGGCACGCCGGACACCTCGGTTGCGAGCGTCGGCGTTGTCCCACGACCGGGCGAGGGTGCGGGTCACCACCTGATCGATCTCCTCAGCCAGGTTCCGCTCCGTGATGGTGAGGCCGGGCGGTGCGTGGTCGCGGATGATCCGCGACAGTACGCCTATGTGGTCATCGTCCACCACGACGACGGCTTCGTCGGGGTGCTTCTCGGCGTCGACAATGGCGCGGGCGACCCGGAGTGCGTCAGACAGGAAATCCAGGGCGTCCTGGGAGTTCTGGATGATGCGGTCCCGCAGGCGTTTGATCCGCTCCGCGAGGGCGGTGTACTTTGCAGATCCCGGATCGACGCCTTCGTCGAGAGAAGCCTTGATGCGGTCAAGGATCTCGGCTGCTGAGGGCGGGGGCTCGTCCTTGCTGTCGGCCTTACCCGGCTTGGGACGTACGAGGGCCAGCAGTTCCCTGAGGACGGCGATGCCGTGTGCGTCCAGGGCCAAGGGCTCCTCCTGGGACGCGACCACGGAGAAGGAGTGGACGTGGGCGTTGATGATCTCCAGGACCATCGGCCCCAGCTCGTTCAGCCGTTCCTTCCGCTCCTCGTCGGAGGACTTCTTGAAGAGCGTCGTGTACGCCGACCCGAACAGACCAAAGCCATCCCGGTACTTGGCGACCCGCTTGTCGGTGTTAATGAGGGGGTACAAGCGGGCCAGCAGTCGGTAGTCCCTGGAGAACGCCTTGGCGGCATCGGGGTCGGCGTCCAGAAAGACGTTGATCGCTCGCACGGACGCGTATCCGTGGACTGTGAGGTCCAGACCATCCACATCCGAGAGTAGGTCCTCGATGCGTGCGAAAGTGGTGCGGAACTCGGCGACCAGCTCGGATACGTCGGCGACGAATCCGCCGCCCTTACCGACTCCTGCCGTGGTGGGGTCGACGACAGCTCGCTGGACTTCTTCGGCCAGGCCGATGTAGTCCACGATCACACCGGAGGTCTTCACGAACCCGGTCGGGGACACCCACGTGCGGTTCGGACGGGTGATCGTCTGGAACAGATTGTGCGCCTTCAGCGGCTTGTCCAGGTAGAGAACGCCCTCGTTGGGGGCGTCGAACCCGGTCATCAGCTTCGCCGTCACCACCAGGAAGCACAGCGAGTCATCCGGGCTGAGGAAGCGCCGCTTCTGGTCCTCCTCCTCGACCTCGGAGAGCTGGAACTTCCGCATGGCGGGGATCTCGTCCTTGGCGTCCGATACGGAGATGTTTACTTCGGCGCTGATCCGGTCGTGCTTCCCGACCTCGGCGACCACCTGCGACGCCTCGAAGCCGGCCAGCAGCTCGTTGATCTTGCCCGTGTACGCCACGGCCAGTTCACGGTTGTAGGCGACCACCTGAGCCTTGAGACCGTTGCGGTAGGCGCCGGCCAGGTAGTGGTCGACGATGTCCTGGCAGACTGTGTGGACGCGGTCAGGGTTGGCGAACACCGACGTGAGGCGTCCGAACTTGCGGGACAGGATCTCGCGATCGGGGTCTTCAAGGTCGAAGTCGTCGGCGAACTGGTCGAACTCTGCCTGCAGCGCCTGGTCATTCATCTCGAAGGAGACCGGGTGCGGATCCAGCATGATGGGGACGGTGGCCTCGTCCAGCAGAGACCGGGACACCGAGTATCTGTGCATCACCCTGTCCGGGTCGGTCTCCTCGCCGAAGAGGGCGAAGGTGTCGGTGGCGAGGTTCTTGATAGGAGTGCCGGTCATGCCGAAAAACTTGGCGTTCGGCAGCGCCGCACGCATCTGGCTGGCCAGCGACTTCTTCTTGGTGGACTGGGTGCGGTGCGCCTCGTCCACCAGCACGATGATGTTGTCACGGACAGACAGGTCTTTGCCTGCGTCGGCGAACTTGTGGACGGTGGTGGAGATGACACCGCGCACATCGTCGGCCAGCAGTGAACGCAACTGCTGGCCGGTAGCGGGCTCGTGGAAGTAGGCGTCCCCCATAGCGGAGGTGTACACACCCGACGTCTGCTGGACGAGATCAGTTCGGTCCGAGAGCAGGATGATCGTGGGCGACTCCGTGCGGGGATCTGAAAGCAGCAGCGACGCGGCGAACACCATCAGCCACGTCTTTCCGCTGCCCTGGTGGTGCCAGGCAAGCCCCTTCGAGCCGCCCGACAGCACCCGCTTGTGGATCAGGTGGGCAGCTTCCAACTGCGGGTAGCGAGGTAGGTACTTCTTGTCGGCCCCGCCGCCGGCTGTATCAAAGAGAGCGAAGTTGGCGAGCATGTCCAGGACTGTGGCCGGGTTGAGCAACAGCTCGACGGAGCGTCGCACGTCTGGCTGGCCGGCCAGGTTCTCGTCGTCGGCGGTAGACCGGAACGGCTGCCACAGGTTCGTGGGCGCGCCGACGGGGCCATACCGCAGCTTCAGCCCGTCGGAGGCGACGGCGAAGACGTTCGGAGTGAAGAACCACGGGTACTCGGTTGCGTACACATTGTTGATCTCGCGGGCAGCGTCGGCCCATCCCGACTTCGAGGTCGGCGACTTCACCTCGACTACCACCAAGGGCAGGCCGTTGACCCAATACACGAGGTCGAACCGGCGGGAAGTCTTGCCGGGGATGGTGATGGTCACCTCGTCCGACACGACCAGAGTGTTGGAGGTCAGGTGCTCGAAGTCGATGATCTTCAAGGAGTGCCACGCGCCATCGGCGTCCCGGAACTCCTTATGTCCACGCAGCAGATTTACTACCTGCTCGTTGGCTCGCACCAACCCGCCGTCGACGGCGTTGACCGTGGCAACGATCTCCTCGACCACTGCGTCCACGGCGAACGCGTCGATCACCCCAGGATTGAGCCGGACGATGGCGTCGCGCAGCTGGTTGGCCACCACCGTTTGCGTTGTCTCACGCCGGAGTGACCTGCCTGCTGTGTAGCGCCAGCCCATCGGGAGGGACCACTGGATCATCAAGTTCTGAAACTCGCGCTCCCGAATGCCCTTTGCCACGGCTTAGCCCTCCAACTCGGCAGGCTCGATGTCGATGGTGCGGTCCAGTAGCTCCGCCAGCAGCCCGGCCCGGACTGCACGGAGGCGGGCAGCCTCTGCGCGGGTCGCCGCGACGACCTCGCTCATCGAGTCGAGTTCTGCGGCGATGCGCTCCTGGTCGGTCACGTGCGGGAGACGCACTCGCATGCCGAGCGCTCGCCTAGACCCGATGTGCTTGATGTTGGTGCCGCCAGCGACCTCACGGAATTTCCCGGACTCGTAGGCCCAAAGGCACCAGTGCTTGACGAACGCCGCAATGCTTACGCCTTGGATGGCGCGATAGCGAAGCAGAGTGTTCTGGAAGCAGACCGGGGCTGGAATCTCGTCCCGCCACATGGCTGGCATTCCTACTGCGGTCTCGCTCGCGCTCCCTTCGGAGACTAGGACGTCCCCGTACCGAAGCCCGAAGGTCTCACGCTCGCTCGGGTTGAAGTCCATCTCTAGTACGTCGGAAAGGTCGAGAGTTCCATAGCCGACGTTGGCAGACCGTAGGTAGGGAGTCATGTGCGGGCCGGAGGCCCGTTGCGGTGAGCGCTGGCGTCCCATCGTGATGTCGAATGCCTCGTCCGCCCGGACTTCGTCGGCGGAATCATCTGTCATCAGGTCGGCGCGAAGGCGACGAAGGACGTCTCGAAGCGCATACGCCTCCGCGTCGAGCGCGGCGATCTGAGCATCGACCGCGTCGATGACCTCGACGATCCGCTGCTGCACCGGCAGTGGTGGAATTTCCAAGACGATGGTGAGGAAGTCAACAGGCTTCACTCGCTCACGCCTGCCCCCCATCCCCTTGGACGCCCCCTGAAGGGCAGCCCACATGCGCTGTGTCGTGGCGAGGATGCGAAAGAAGTCGGGGTTAGCCTCGGATGAGAAGGCGAAGGTGGGGAATTCCTGCGAGGCGAACGATGTCGGCAGGTCGCCGGGTGTGACGGTGATCGCACCCTCGAACGCCTTGAGCCGACTGTAGACAAGTACGCCCGGGCGGATGCGGTTGAGCTTCTTGTAGGAAGTTGAACTTCCGGCCACGGCATCGCGGAAAAGCAGACCTCGCCCCCGGTTCAGCACCCCCACGATTGGGTAGCTCTGGTCCGGGTCCACCTCCACGGGTTCCACGTTCAGGGTTAGGTACCGTGCCAAAGGCGACGGGGTCCAATTATCCTGAACCAGGGCGGCATCGTTATGGCCCGTGGTGTCGCTCATCGAAGCGCCGGATCCCTGCGGTGGAACGGCTACCTTGCGACGTACGGGAGTTTCCAGATCACCGAGGCTGGTCTGCTGCCAGTCACTCATCGAAGCCCTCGATCCCTGCGGCAGAGAGGACCGCGAGCATGCGCTTCTCGGTCTTTTGGCGCTCAGCCCGGGCGATGTTGTAGGCGTCGATGAGGGTGCCGAGGTCCTCCTGCTCCGCGGCGGCCTGCTTGATGTAACGGCTGATGTTGAGGTCGAACCCGTTCGCCGCGATTTCTGTGGCGGGGACAAACCGCGCCGAGAGGCCAGCCTCTCCGTCACCGTCGGAGCCCGAGTGATAGGCCGTCACGACGTCGGTGATGTCTGCGTCAGTAAGGAGGTGGCGGTTCTTGGCTTTGGTAAACCGTGTGGAGGCATCGATGAACAGCACGCCGCCCTGTCGCTCCGTGGTCTTGGTGCCCGGGGCGCGGAATACCAGGATGCAGGTCGGAATCGTCGTGTTGTAAAAGAGGTTCGACGGCAGCCCGATCACGGCTTCCAGGAGGTCGTCCTCCAGGACGCGCCGGCGGATAGCTGCCTCCTGACCACCTCTGAAGAGGACGCCGTGCGGCAGGACGACGCCGGCACGGCCCTTCCTCGGGGCCATGCTTGCGATCATGTGCTGCACGAACGCCCAGTCCGCATGTGACTGCGGGGCGACCCCGCCGATGGCCCGTGGGTCGTTGCTCCACGGCTTCCACTTCAGGCCGTAAGGCGGGTTGGCAAGGATCACGTCGAACTGTGCGATGGACCCGTCCGGACTCTTGAACCGGGGGTCCTTCAGCGTGTCGCCAACCTCGATCTTGAACTGGGTCAGGTTGTGCATGAAGAGGTTCATACGGGCCACACCCGCAGTGTCTGGTACGGCCTCCTGCCCGTGCAGCTTGAGGGTGTAGCCACGCCCGCCGTGGGCCTTCAGGAGATTCGCAGAGGCGATGAGCATGCCGCCCGACCCGCAGGTCGGGTCGTACACGGACTCGTAGCTCTTCGGGTCCAGGATCTCGACGATCAGCTCGACGACCTCGCGCGGGGTGAAGAACTGGCCGGCACGGGTGCCGGACCCGTCGGAGAACCGCTTCAGCAGGTACTCATAGGCCCCACCGAGTACGTCGTGGGAGATGTTGCCTTCGTGCATCTTCGGCGTTCGGTCCATCGCCTGCATGACCGCCGCCAGTACCTCCCCCGACAGCACCTCCTCATTGGTCCATGCCATGGCCCCGAACAGCCGGGAGAACTTGTCGGGGTTGGCTGTCTCGATGGCTTGCAGGGAGGCGCGGACCCGCTGGCCGAGGCCGGGCTGGGTGATGGTGGCCAGGATGGACGACCAGGAGGCTCGACGCTCGGCGACAGTGCCGGGGTAGATGCACGGGATCTCGAACGACTGGTAGTCGCGGTACTCGATCTCGTGGGCTTCCTCGGCCGAAAGGTCCTCCAAGCCATCGTTCTCGGCCCGAAACTCCTGGTGGTGGTGCTCCCATGTGTCCGACAGGTACTTCCAGAACATCAGCGGGAAGACGACCGAGGCGTACTGCGCTTCGGGCATCGCCACGCGCAGCTCGTCGGCGGCATCCCACAACCGGTTCTCGATCTCCTGCTGGGTCACTGCCATCAGTCGGGGGTGTCCTCGCTCGTGAAGGGGTGGCGATCTGGGGCCGTGGAGTTGCTGCTGGGCATCCTATTTCGTCCCTATGACAGCCTGTGTCCCTCACGACGGAGCTGCGGGACGGCGCGGGCGCCGCCGCATGTGGCGCTGGTGTACGAGCTCGCTGAGTAAGTCGACACTTGCGCACGCGGAGGATGTGTCCGACTGCGTCCCGTGGTTGCGGAGGCGAGGCTCCGGGGGACATCCAGGCCCCTCATCAAGGGACCCGGCCCCGACACGGGGCGACGCCAGAGTCTGTCCGCAGGAGCTCTGGGCCGTCCGCCCCCGCCCCCCAACTGCAACCAAAACTGCAACCAGGGGACGAGGAAGGGNGGCGGAGGATACGAGATTCGAACTCGTGAGGGGTTGCCCCCAACACGCTTTCCAAGCGTGCGCCCTAGGCCACTAGGCGAATCCTCCGCCGGAAACAATACAAGACGCGAGGGGGTGCTCGCGAACCCGTACCCCGGGAGGGCCGGTTGCGAGGGGGTGCGGAGGCAGTGCCGGTGATCGGGTAGGCTGGCGGCAGCCCCTCACGTGGCGCTATCTCGCTGAACTCCCCCAGGGCCGGAAGGCAGCAAGGGTAGGCGGGCTCTGGCGGGTGCGTGGGGGGCCCTGACGTGTGCCCGCTGTCGGTGGCGCCCGATATCGTCGGAGGCGTGTCGTCCCTCGCGCTGTACCGCCGCTATCGCCCCGAGACCTTCGCGGAGGTCATCGGGCAGGAGCATGTCACCGACCCGCTGCAGCAGGCGCTGCGCAACAACCGGGTCAACCACGCGTACCTCTTCTCCGGCCCGCGAGGCTGCGGCAAGACGACCAGCGCGCGCATCCTGGCCCGCTGCCTGAACTGCGAGCAGGGCCCCACGCCCACCCCCTGCGGCATCTGCCGGTCCTGCCTGGACCTGGCGCGCAACGGCCCCGGCTCGATCGACGTGATCGAGATCGACGCGGCCTCGCACGGTGGCGTGGACGACGCCCGTGACCTGCGCGAGAAGGCGTTCTTCGGCCCGGCCTCCAGCCGGTACAAGATCTACATCATCGACGAGGCGCACATGGTCACCTCGGCGGGGTTCAACGCCCTGCTGAAGGTCGTCGAGGAGCCCCCGGAGCATCTGAAGTTCATCTTCGCGACCACCGAGCCGGAGAAGGTCATCGGCACCATCCGGTCGCGCACCCACCACTACCCCTTCCGTCTCGTGCCGCCGGGCACTCTGCGGGAGTACCTCGCGCAGGTCTGCGAGCGCGAGAAGATCCCGGTGGACAGCGCGGTGCTGCCGCTGGTCGTCCGGGCCGGCGCGGGCTCGGTGCGCGATTCGATGTCCGTGATGGACCAGCTCCTGGCCGGGGCGGGCGACGACGGCGTGACGTACGCGATGGCGACCTCCCTGCTCGGCTACACCGACAGCTCGCTGCTCGACTCCGTCGTCGACGCCATCGCCGCCGGTGACGGGGCCGCGGCCTTCGAGGTCGTGGACCGGGTGATCGAGGGCGGGCACGACCCGCGCCGCTTCGTCGCGGACCTCCTGGAGCGGCTGCGCGACCTGGTGATCCTGGCCGCCGTGCCCGATGCGGCCGACAAGGGCCTGATCGATGTTCCCGTCGACGTGCTGGAGCGGATGAGCCGGCAGGCCTCGGTGCTCGGCGCGGCCGAGCTGAGCCGGGCCGCCGACCTGGTCAACCAGGGGCTCACCGAGATGCGGGGGGCCACCTCGCCGCGGCTCCAGCTGGAACTGATCTGCGCCCGGGTGCTGCTTCCCGCCGCCTATGGGGACGAACGGGCGCTGCTCAGCCGCCTGGACCGGCTGGAGCGCAACGCCCTGGCGGCCGGGCCGGCCGCCTCCGCCGCTCCCGCCGCCCCGGCACCCCCCTCACCGGCGCCTGCCGCGCCTCCCTCACCGCCCGCGCACCATGCTCCCGCCGGTCCGGGCGGGGCGGGGCCAGCGGGGGAGCGCCGGGTTCCCGCGCCCCCGCCGCCCGCGGACGGGCAGGGCCCTGCTCCGGGCGGGCACGGGCCCGGCGGGG
>NZ_BAAAMJ010000083.1:0-11324 GCF_039529215.1 Streptomyces sodiiphilus
CTCCGGCACCAAAGTGAAAGTGAACCTCTGCCCGGCCGATGTGGTGATTGCGGGCAGTTGTTTGTAGCAGGTCAGGGCGGTTGCGAGGCCGAGGAAGGCGAGGACCGAACGTCCGGCACGAACCGACAAGTCAGTACATTTAGTCCCCGCCTCGCCACATCTTGAAGACCTTGGTCACTGACCACTCTTGTCTCACGCACGGCAGCAGTGACGGACATCAGGTGGCGCTCGGCGCCGTTGCCATCATGAACTGAGGTGGGAAAGCCCTCGATTACGACGGGTAGAGCCGGCGTGTGTCATGGCCCGGTCTCCGTAGCGGTCCCTCCTGCCGAGGCCCCGTGCAGCCACAGTGCCACCCCGCTGAGCAGGGACACCGCGGCGGTGAGGACAAGCAGCGCCTCCAGCCCGAGGCCGGGAATCACCGCACCGGCAAGAACCGGCGCTGCGACCGAACTGACGGCCCCCACGATCAGACAACCCGTGAATGCCGCTCCCGCGCGTTCGGGCACCAGCTCGGCGGTCCAGACCGCCAGCACCGCCGACCCGGTCATGTATCCCACGCCGAAGACGCACGCCGAGGCCGCGGTCGCGGCCAGGGAATCGCCGGCCAGCCCGAGGAGCGCCAGTGCCGCTGCCACCGTCACGAGGCACAGTGCCGCGACCCTGAGACTGCCCACTCGCCGCGCTACGGCCCCCGTCGCGACCCCCACCGTGCCGGTGACGCCGATGGCCGCGTAGAGCGCCGGGACAGCTGCCGCCGGGAGGTCGCGGGTGAGGACATCCGCGGCGTAGGTGAAGTAGATGACGATGACCGCGAAGTAGACGACGGAGTAGGCGGCCGGGACTTTCAGTGTTCTCGTGAGTGAGGAGGCACCGCGCTGTCCGTCCGGGTGTGGGGCCGGCCCGGCTCGCGGCACCAGGCCGAGGTTCACCACGGCGGCGGCCACGGCGGCAAGGGCGATGCCGCCCCAGACCAGGCGCCATGACCCCACTGCCGCGAGGACGGCCAGGCCACCCAGCAGGACCAGTCCGCCGCTGGTTCCGGTCGTGATGACCGCCAGTGTTCTCGGTTGCTGCCGCGGGGGCACCGTCCGCGTCACGATGTCGGAGTAAGACGCCCATACCCAGCCACCCGCGCTGCCGGCCAGGACGGCGCCGACGGCGAGCGGCAAGGGGGACTGCGCGACGGTCACGATCACCGCGCCCGCCGCGCCGCAGGTCCCGCCCAGGGTCGTCGGCGCCCGCGAGCCGCGACGGGCGGCAAGTGGTCCCGCCAGCAGCAACCCGGCCAGGTAGCCGGCGAAGGTGGCGCCGGCGATGAGGCCGAGTACCAGTTCGGAGAGTTCCAGGTCCTGTCGGATGCCGGGCAGCGTCAGACCGTAGGCGTACCGTGCCATGCCGAAGGCGACCCCGACCACCGCCGCTCCGGCCAGGCCGACCCGGCCGCCTGTGGAGAGCGTCATGGATGCCCCTCGTCCTGCGGCATGCACCGGAGCTGCTGCCCGTCGCAGCGAAATCGCCGTGACGATGTGCTCAGCCTGGCTGCTGATTGTTGCAGTACGGCGGAAGAACCGGTGATCCGGTCGTCCCGTCCGCCTGGACTTGAGGTTACCTCCGGTGGTCATCAGGTCGGGGTAGGACAGCACCGGCCCGCGCGTGACTCACCCACCGCGCGAGAAGTCCTCGGCGGGCACCCGCCGGGAGTCCGCTGCCTTGGCGGCGGCGGGGCGCAGGGGCCCGGCAGCGCCGCATCGAGCAGCCGGAAGGCCCGAAGGCCCTCACCGGCCCGGCCACCACGACAACCAATGCGGAGCTCTCAGCAGCGTCACGAGCAGCCGCAGCGGATGCGAGGACGGCTGTGGTCGGGACTTCTCGCCGCCGTGCCGCTGCGCAGCCACACCAAGGCCCTGCGTCCGCCCCGCACCACCGACAGACCCCCACCCACGGTAGAAGCACACGGACCACGCCCCGGCGCACTCCAGCACGGCGGCACAGGGCACCACCGCCGGCCACAGGCCGGATGCGGGCCCGTCCGGTCCCTCTCGAACCAGCGGTGCCGCAGTGAGCACACCGGAAGTGGGACGGAGTCATCCGGCTCACTTCCGGTGTGGGAATGTCAGCCGAAGGCCTTCACGCTGGACCAGTCGCCCGTCACCACTGTGGCCACCGGGCTGTGGGTGTTGGTGCGGGACGGGTGGTAGATCTGGACGGTGCCGTCCTCCCGCAGGGCCCAGATGTCCGGGATGCCGTCGCCGTTGGTGTCGGGGACGCCGACGAGGAGCGGCACGGAGGTGCTGGTCCAGTTGGTGCCGTAGACGACGTCCCCGTCGCGGGAACGGCTGGCCAGGGTGAGCGATTCCAGGTCGACGCTGCCCGCCTTGTCTCCCGGCTTGCCGTGGCGGACGTACATGTTGCCGTTGCCGCGGTTGCGCCAGAGCAGGTCGGGGGTGCCGTCGCCGTCGATGTCGGTGACGTTGACGATCTCCCGGTTCTCCCAGGCCGTGGCCCACATCAAGGTGGCCTCCTGGAAGCTGGCGCCGGTGTAGCCGGTGAGCGCCCAGAAGCCGGTTCCGGTGCGGACGAAGAGGTCTGACTGCCCGTCTCCGGTGACGTCACCGACGGCCTTGATCTGGGTCCAGGTGTCCGGCGAGGGGGCGTTGTCCGGCAGCAGGATCCGGATGCGCCGGTCGACGTCGAAGCTGCCGTACCCGTCGCCCGGGTAGAGCCAGAAGTCGCCGTCGGGGGTGCGGGCGAACAGGTCGGTGAGGCCGTCTCCGGGGTAGTAGTCGGAGTGCTTGGAGATCAGCGCGGCCTGGTCGTTGTCCGCGTCGTAGAAGTGGCCCTCCGGGTTGCGGGTGCCGTCGCTCGTGTACGAGGCGCGGATGCGGGAGTAGACCTGTCCGCCCTCCTCGCCGGCGTAACTGCGCAGCTCACCGTTCCCGTCGATGACCAGCAGGTCCGGGTTGCCGTCCCCGTTGAGGTCGCCCGGGCTGTCGGCGGCGTCGCGGGGCCGCAGGTAGAACAGCAGGGCGGCTCGGCTGCTGCGGTTGCCGACGGCGTTGTAGGCGTAGACGTGGAAGTAGACGGGGCCGGCGTTGGGCGGGGTGAGGGTCCGGGTGACGGTCTTGTCGGTGCCCAGTTGCTCGTGGGTGTAGCCGGTGCCGTTGAAGGCGTAGGCGTAGCGGGTGGTGTCGTCGCTGAACTGCATGGTGAAGGTGACGTCTTCACCGTAGGACACGGTGGCCCACTGGCCGGAGTCCCATTCGGTGTCCTCCACCTGGTCGCTGCTGAGGACTGGTTCCGTGGGCACGGAGGCGTCGGCGGTGAACCGGCAGGGTTCGGGGCCGGGCGGGAAGTAGGTGGAGACCGCTCCTTCGGTGTCCTCGGAACGGACGTCCCACGAGTAGGTCACGCCGTCGGTGAGCTGGGAGGCGAGGGCGGTGACGGAGCCCTTGCCGGATGAGGTGGGGGTGACGCGCTTGTCGACCAGCTTGTTGGCACTGTCGCCGGTGGGCCACACCCGGAAGTAGAGGTGTTTGAGGTTGCCGTCGGGGTCGGAGCCGGTGGCGGTGAAGGTGAGGTCGGTCTTGCTGACGGTGACGCCTTGGCCGGGGCCGGGAACGCAGGCGCCGCCGGGGGAACTGGTGCCGTTGACCGGCTCGTTCGGCTTCCGGTTGTAGGTGACCCGGATCTCGGCGCTGGAGGCCTGGAACTTGCGCCAGGTCCAGGTGGAGGTCTCGGTGGTGGCGCGCATGCCGAGGGTGATGGTGGCCCAGCCGTTGTTGACGGCCTGCTGGGCGGCGTCGGTGATGGTGTAGGAGACGAACTCGTCCGGGCAGGCGGAGGAGTATCCGTGCGCGAAGGACCTGTTCTGCTGGTGGGTGCGCCACTCCGGCTGCTTGTTCCAGGTGGTGGACGAGGAGATGGCGCTGGTCAGCCACAGCTGGAACTGGCGGGTCTCGCACGACCAGGAGTGGGTGTTCTTCACCTTGAAGGTGGCGGAGGAGACGGTCGCGCCGCTGAGGGAGTTGTCGAACCGCATGCGCCAGAAGGACCGGGCGAGGCCCCCGGTGGTGGATTCGTAGCCGACGCGGGCCTCGGACGTCCCGTTGTTGTAGTTGGTGCCGTTGAAGAAGCTGCTGTTGGGGTACGGCTTGTAGGCCATCGTCCAGGAGTGGACGCCGCCGACCAGGGTCGGGTCGAGGAAGACCGGGTAGCGGACGTCGGCATCGTCGTCGAACAGTCCGGTGCTCCCGGCGTCCAGCCCGAGGACGGCCTGCGAGGTCCCGTCGCCGTCCAGGCTGGTCGGCATCGGGGCGTGGACGGCGCCGGGTTCCACCCCGGTCAGGCCGGTCAGGTTCAGGACGGCCTGAGGGCTTGAGGTGTCGGTGCGCGGCTCCGGCGGTTCGGGGGCCTCGGGGTCGTCCGGGTCGGTGGGTTCACGGCCGGCGGAGTCCCACGCGAAGGGGGTGGGGACGGCGGTGATCTCCTTGCCGTCCTGGTCCCGCACCTGCACACCGCCGGTGTCCTCGTCGTGGACGAAGACGGCGGTGGGGGAGGCGAGGCCGTATGTGATGGCGCCCAGGTCCAGACCGGCGGCCGCTTCGGGGGACTTGACGACGAGGAGCTGGCCGAAGCCGCCTTCGTCACGGGCGACCAGCAGCAGGTCGACGCCGTCCAGGACCTCGGGGTAGAGCGCGCGCGGGCCGTCGAGGACCGGCTCGGGCAGAGGGCCGGGCCAGGTGTAGGTCAGGGTGTGGCCTTCGACAGTCAGCTCGGCCAGTACGGTCCAGCCGTCCTGCGCGGTCGATGTCTGGCGGGCCAGGGTCGTGCGCCGGTGGTTCCGGGAGCTGCGCTCGGCCGGGCCGCCGCCGGAGAAGATGAGCGGTGTGACGGAGTTGACCGGTTCGACTCCGGCGCCGGTGCGGCGCAGGGTGGTGTCGATGTCCGCCCACTCGCCCTCGGGAGTGCGGGCGCGCTGAGGGAGTGCGTGGATGTGGGTGCGGAACTGCCCTTCGGGCAGCGCCCAGGTGATGCTGGTCTCGGTGGTCTCCGCCCCGACCAGGACGGCGTCGCCATTGGCCTTGGCCCGGTCCATGGCCTGATGTGCGGTCAGCGGGGCGGCGTCTGTGCCGGCGAGGGCGGCCGGTGTGCGGGGGGCGGGGGAATCCCAGGAGAGCAGCGGGAACAGACCCGCCAGCAGGAGAGTCGCCATCACCCCGACGGTGCAGACCAGCCGGGTACGGGTGCGCATCAGGGGTTGCAGCAGGCGGGGCGCTTTCACGGCGGTCTGAACTCCCGTAAGCGGACGGCTGTTCACCGTGCGGGCAGCACGGCGCGCCCCGGGGGACGAACCCCTGGGCAGGGGCGCACACCTTCGCACGGAGTGACAGGGCTCTGTCCAGCATGAACACCGTGACCCAGATGTGATCTTGCGGCATCCCTCACCGACTGTGACGCCCGTTACTGGGGGAAGTGCCGGATATAAAAGGGCTGTTGGGTGCTATGGGTACGTCATGTGCGCTTCGCGTGCTCTTTCCGTAAGCGGCGCAATGTGCGGCACCGTTCCTTCGTTCTGCCGCAGGAATCTTTTCCTTCTCTTTGAACTGTCACATTCTGTGATGTCGCTGTGCTCGGCCTGTGAATGAGAGTGTGCGGCGGTCGTACATCCGCACGGGTGTCCGCATGTCACTGATTCGTCTCAACTCATGGAGATGGGTGCCGTCCGTATGCGTGGTGTCGACAACTCACTGCCGTGGCAGACCCGGAGCGACCGCACCCGGGGCCTGACGGGGCGACGCCTGTGGCGCCGGGGACACGCGGCCGTCGGGCTGGCGATGTCCCTGGTGATGTCGGTGACCGTGCTCGGCTCCGACGCCTGGGCCCTGCCCGGGGACGGCATGAGCCGCAGCGAGGTGGAGCTGCCGGACCTCCCCGAGAGCGAGGTCATCGAGCTCGACACCTCCGCGGAGACCGGCCTCACCACGGCCGACGAGGTCGCCGAGACCGACTACCTCCCCACCGCCACCACTCCCTGGTCGGCCGGCACCGCGACCGTCGACCTCACCGGACTGAATCCCGGCGACACCCTCCCCGCCGGCCCGCTGCCGGTCGAACTCGGCATCCCCGAGGACGCGGACGAGGAGCAGGCTGCCGCACTCGCCGGCGAGTGGGCCGTCGAACTGGCCGGCCCCGAGACCTCCCAGCAGGCCGGGCTCGCGGGCATTGTCATGGCGCTGACGCCTCCGGCAACCGCCGAATCCTCCGCCGAGGTGGCCATCGCGGTCGACGCCACGGGCTTCGCCGACCTCTTCGGCCCGGAGGCCGCCGACCGGTTCGGACTGGCCCTGCTGCCGGCCTGCGTGATGGACGCCCCCACCGCCCCGGAGTGCGGTGACGACCCCGAAGAACTCTCCGTCCTCACCAGCGGGTTCCCCCAGCCCGGCACCGAGGACCCGTCTCCCGGCAGCACCACCGCGGCCACCGCCTACCCGGCCGTCCACACCACCCCGGCCTTCTCGGCCCTCCTCACCCAGACCTCCCCTCCGTCGGCCCTGACCGGGGCGCCACTCCTGCCCGCGAGCCCGGCCGGACCCCTCACCGCCCCGGACGGCAGCCCTCGCTCCCACCGTCTGTCCGGCACCGTCCCCGTCGGCGAACTCCGCGGCGACGCCCCGGAGACGGCCGGGGGCGAGGTGCCGGCCGACGGCGCCACCCACGCGTCGTTCACGTCCGGCACCGTCACCCCCGCATCGGCGTCCAGCCCTGCCCGGGTGGTCGGCGCGATGGACACGGGCGCCTCCGCCGCCGGTGACTTCACCGCCACACCGCTTCTCTCGGCGGGCTCCTGGGCGGCCGGCTCCTCCTCCGGAGCCTTCACCTACGCCTACGAGCTGCAGGTTCCCGAAGCCCCCGGCGGGCTGACACCGTCCGTCGCCCTCGGCTACTCCTCACAGTCCGTCGACGGACGCACCAGCGCATCCAACAACCAGGCCTCCTGGATCGGCGACGGCTGGGACTACAACGCCGGCGCCATCACCCGCACCTACGCCTCCTGCGTCCAGGACGCCAAGAAGGCCGGGGCCAACAACGCCCAGCGCAAGACCGGCGACATGTGCTGGGGCTCCCACAACGCCACACTCAGCCTCGGCGGCTCCACCACCGAACTCGTCAGGGACGACACCACCGGCGTCTGGCACACCGCCAACGGCGACGGCTCCAAGGTCGAACTGCTCAAGGACACCGCCCTCGCCAACGGCGACCAGGACGGCGAGTACTGGCGCGTCACCACCCAGGACGGCACCCGCTACTGGTTCGGCCGCAACCGCCTCCCCGGCTGGAGCACCGGCGACCCCGAGACCAAGTCCGTCCTCACCGTCCCCGTGGCGGGCAACCACGCCGGTGAACCCTGCTACAAGGCAGGCGACTTCGCCGGCTCCTTCTGCACCCAGGGCTGGCGCTGGGCCCTCGACTACGTCGAGGACGTCCACGGCAACGCCATGTCCCTGTGGTGGGAACGCGAGACCAACCACTACGCCAAGAACCTCGCGTTCAAGAACCCGGTCTCCTACCACCGCGGCGGCTACCTCAAGCACATCGACTACGGCCAGCGCGCGAGCACCCTCTTCTCCGCACCCGCCATCGGCCGCGTGACCTTCGCCGTCGCCGAACGCTGCTACGCCGAAGGCTCCGCCACCTGCACCGACGCGGCGTTCACCTCCGGCGACCCCGGCCAGTACCGCATCTGGTACGACACCCCGGCCAGCCTCCACTGCAAGTCCTCCGGCACCTGCTGGAACGCCTCCCCGGCCTTCTTCACCCGCAAGCGCCTGGACAAGATCACCACTACCGCGCAGCGCAAGCAGAACAGCACAGCCCGCCAGACCGTCGACCAGTACCAGCTCAAGCAGTCCTTCCCGCTGCTGCGCACCGGTGCCAACACCTCCCTGTGGTTGGAGTCCGTCACCCGCACCGGCCACGCCGTCGACGGCACTGAGCAGACCCTCAGCCCCGTCCGTTTCGAACCCAACGCCGACGCGATGCCCAACCGCGTCATCCGCGGCGCCGGCGACCCGCGCCCCGGCTTCGACCGGCTGCGCATCGGCCGCGTCATCAACGAGTACGGCGGCGAGAGCGTCGTCACCTACTCCTCGCCCGCGGGCGCCTGCGCGACCGGCAGCGGCATGCCCGCACCCGACGCCAACACCGCACTGTGCTACCCGGTCTACTGGCACCCCGACCCGGAAGCCGAGCAGATCGACTGGTTCCACAAGTACGTGGTCACCGGCGTCGAGGAACTCCCCGCGATCGACGGCTCCTCCCCGGTCCTCACCACCTACTCCTACGGCGCCCCCGCCTGGAAGCTGACCCAGCAGGAGTTCACCAAGAAGACCCGCCGCACCTACTCGGACTTCGCGGGCTTCGACCGGACCACCGTCTACACTGGCGTCAACGACACCCTCACCGGCGCCAAGCGCACCAAATCCGTCACCCGCTACTTCCGCGGCCTCGGCGACGACGTCACCGTCACCGACATCCAGGGCCAGACGATCGCCCAGGACCTCGAACCCTTCGCCGGCCGCATCGCCGAGCAGCTCACCTACACCGACGACAGCGATGCCGACACCGACTGGCTGACCCGCACCGTCACCACCCCGCAGGCCACCCAGCTGGCACAGCGAGTCCGCGGCGACGGCCTCACCCCGCTGCGCGCATGGCGCGTCACCGAACCCACCGAGACCAGCTACACCCGCTCCTCCGGAACCGGCGACGACACCCGCACCCTGCGCACGGTGCAGACCAACACCACCTACGAGTCCGTCCACGGCCTTCCGGTCACCGTCGAGTTCCTCGGCGACACCGGCAGGAGCGGCGACGAGTCCTGCACCCGGCTGGAGTACACCCACAACGCTTCGGCGCACCTCATCGGCCTCACCAAGCAGATCAGGTCCGCCCCCGGCACCTGCGCCGACGCCGACTTCAGCGACCTGACGACCCTGCTCTCGGGCCTCCGAGTCGGCTACGACGGCCAGGCCTACGGGGCCACGCCCACCCACGGCCTGGTCACCGAGAGCTGGTCGCTCAAGGCCGACGGCTCCGGCTTCCAGTCGGACGGCACCGCCGACTTCGACGCCATCGGCCGCGTCACCCGCACCACTGACCCGGACGGCAACTTCACCACCCTCGGCTACACCCCGGCCACCGGCCAGGCCCACCAGTTCACCGAAACCAACGCCCTCGGACACCAGCAGACCACGCTGATCGAGCCCGGCCGCGGCACCGGCATCCGGAGCACCGACCCCAACGGCCACTCCTCCACCGCCGTCTACGACGCGCTCGGCCGCCTCACCCAGGCCTGGGCCCCCGGCCGCGAACAGTCCGACGGCGTCCCCGACATCCGCATCAGCTACACCATCAAGGCCGGCGAGCCGCCCGCCATCACCACCCGCCACCGGGCCCACGACGGCGCGGTGCAGACCAGCACCACCATCTACGACGGCCTGGGCCGCGAACGCCAGACCCAGTCCCCGGCCGTCGGCGGCGGACGCCTGATCACCGACATCATCTACAACGGCTCCGGCGAAGTCCGTGAGTCCCGCAACGCCTACGTCGCCGAAGGCAAGCCCGACGCCACGCTCTTCGCGCCCGAGACCGCCGTCCCCAACGCCACCCGCTACACCTACGACGGCCTCGGCCGCGTCCTGACCGAGACCCCCGTCTTCCACGGCGAGGAAGACCCCGCCAAGGCGGTCTCCTACGCCTACGGCACCGACCACTCCACGGTCATCAACCCCGAAGGCGGAGCCTCCTACCGCCTGTTCACCGACGGCCTCGGCCGCACCGTGCGCGCCGACACCTTCACCGACGCCGCCCGCACCGAGTTCATCCCCACCCGCTACACGTACGACGAGACCGGGGCCCTGGCCCGGGCCACCGACAGCGAGGACAACGTCTGGACCTGGTCCTACGACCAGCGCGGCCGGCTCACCGCCGCCACCGACCCCGACACCGGCACGGCCACGGTCACCTACGACCACCTCGACCGGCCCGTCACCTCCACCGACGCCCGCGGCATCACTACCTGGACCGGCTACGACACCCTGTCACGCCCGGTCAGCCAGCGCCTGGACTCCAGCACCGGCGAACTCCTCGCCGACTACAGCTACGACACCGCCCCCGGCGGCATCGGCCTCCCGGCGAGCGCCACCCGCCACACCGACGGCCTGCCGTACACCATGTCTGTCGGCGGCTACACCAGCGACTACCAGCCCACGTCCACCACCCTCTCCCTGCCGCAGGCCATCGCCGACACCTGGGGCCTGCAGACCTCCTACACCTACGGCTACAGCTACACCGACACCGGCCTGCTGAAGTCCACCGACCTGCCGGCCGTCGGCTCCCTGCCGGCCGAGAAGCTCCTGGTCCGTTACACCGCCGACGGTCTGCCGCTGTCGGTCTCGGGCACCGACTGGTACGCGGCCGAGACCGTGTACTCGCCCTACGGCCAGGTGCTGCGCAGCACCCTGGGCGCCCAGCCCTACCGTGTCTGGGTCACCGCTGACCATGATGAGGCCACCGGTGCTCTGAAGGAGCACCGCACCTACCGTGAGCAGCAGAGTGCCGGGCTGGTTCAGGGGCACCTGGTCTCGCACCGCTCTTACACCTACGACCCGGCCGGCAACATCACCGCCATCCGGGAAGCGGTGCCGGGTGTGGCCGAGCGTCAGTGCTTCACCTACGACGCGTTGGGCCGGCTCACTCAGGCGTGGACGTCTGCCCGCCAGAGTTCCTGTACCGCGGAAGGCAAGGTGGGTCCTGCGCCGTCCTACGGTGACGGCACGCTCAATGTCGCGCCCGGTGCGGATGCTTCCGGCTACTGGCAGACGTACACCTATGACGCGTTGGGGAACCGCAGCGAGCTGGTGCGTCATGATCTGGGTGGTGATTCCGCGGGGGACGTGGTCACCCGTTATGGCTATGGTGCTTCGGATGGTTCTCAGCCTCGTACTCTCACGGGCACGGAGACCGAGTACCGGACTCCTGAAGGTGCGCAGATCACGGCGATCGCCGAGCGTCTGTATGACGAGACGGGGAACACCACCGCGGTAACCGAGCACGGTGACACGCAGTCGTTGAGCTGGACTCATGACGGGCTGGTGGAGCGGGTTACCGGTCAGGGGGCGAATGGTGCTCTGACGTATGTGGGGCCGGGGGGTAAGTGTCTGTCTTTGGAGTCGGGCAGGCCGGTGGTGGGCAAGGCGGTCCAGCTGTATGGCTGTAATGCCTCGGCCGGGCAGAGGTTCACTTTCACTTTGGTGCCGGAG
>NZ_BAAAMJ010000084.1:0-43212 GCF_039529215.1 Streptomyces sodiiphilus
CATCGTGCCCATACCACCATCAGCCACCACCACCCGCGAAGCCAAAGCCTCACGGAGAGCGTCGACTCGCTGGGCGCGGGTGTCGGACGGAAAAGGGGATGAAGCCATGGGTCTACTCCCGGGGTGCGACGGCTGTCGGCTTTGGCGGCTTCCGCGCAGGCGGAGCCCGTCCGGTCAGCCTAGCGACCTCCGGCCGGATTGCCGGGAGCGTTTCGGGGTGTGGACAGCCGTAGACTCGTCTCCGGCCTCAAGGGCGTCGATATGACCCTCCCTCGTTCGGCAATATCGAACAGAGGTACCACGGAGGCGGACAGGCGGGAGGCAGCCCCATGGCCCGGACCATTCAGTCGCTGGAGCGTGCGGCCGCGGTGCTGCGGCTTCTGGCCGGCGGGGACCGACGGCTGGGGCTGTCCGACATCGCCTCGTCGATTGGGCTGGCGAAGGCCACCACCCATGGCCTGTTGCGCACCCTCCAGCAGGAGGGGTTCGTCGAGCAGGACCCCCGCTCCGGGAAGTACCAGCTCGGCGCGGAGCTGCTGCGGCTGGGAAATAGCTACCTGGACGTCCACGAACTGCGCGCCAGGGCGCTGGTCTGGACGGACGACCTGGCCCGCTCCAGCGGGGAGAGCGCCTACCTGGGCGTCCTCCATCAGCAGGGGGTGCTGATCGTCCACCACGTCTTCCGCCCGGACGACAGCCGGCAGGTGCTGGAGGTCGGGGCGATGCAGCCGCTGCACAGCACCGCACTGGGAAAGGTGCTGGCGGCCTTCGATCCGGTGGCCCGCAACGCCGTCGACGACGGAGAGCTGACGGCGATCACCGGGCGCACCCTGACGAGCCGCGAGGACTTCGAGCGGGAAATGGTGCGTGTGCGGGCCCTGGGCTGGGCAGCGGACCTGGAGGAGACCTGGGAGGGCGTGGCGTCCGTCGCCGCGCCGGTGCTGGACCGGCGCAGGATGCCGGTGGGCTCCGTGGCGATCACGGGAGCGGTGGAGCGCGTGGTGGACGACGGCGCTGTCCGTCCGCACCTGGTGGCGGCGGTCCGGGAGTGCGCGCGTGCCGTCTCCCGCGATCTGGGCGCCGGGCGCTTCTAGGTCATCTCGGACACAATGGGCGCCATGGCGGGAAACGTGACGCTTGCCCCCTTGACGCCGGGCACTCACGGCGGAAAACTGCCGTTCATTGGTCGACAATGTCGAACGCCGGACGGATGTCGATCGGGTTCCGCTTCCTGACCTCACGGACAAAGGAGTCGCGGTTGTCCAGCTTCGACATCTTCATCGGCGAAACCATCGGCACCACCGTACTCATCCTGATGGGCGGCGGGGTCGTGGCCGGTGTCATCCTCAAACGCTCGAAGTCCTTCGGCGCCGGCTGGGTCGCGATCGCCTTCGGCTGGGGCCTGGCGGTCATGACAGCCGTGTACATCGCGGGCCAGGTCTCCGGCGCCCACATCAATCCGGCCGTGACACTGGGCATCGCCCTCGACACCGGAGACATCTGGGGCCAGGTGCCGTACTACTTCGCCGGCCAGCTCCTGGGCGCCATGCTCGGGGCCACCCTGTGCTGGCTCGCCTACTACGGACACTTCCGGGCCCACCTGCGGGACCGTGAGATCGTCGGCGGCTCGGGGGTGCCCGGGCCCGAGGCGCTGGAGGGGGAGCAGCCCGTCGAGGAACGCCCCGCGGCGCGGCGGGACGAGCCCGGCCCGGTGCTGGCCATCTTCGCCACGTCCCCCGAGATCCGCGTGACCTGGCAGAACCTGGTCACCGAGATCATCGCCACCACCGTCCTGGTTCTCGCGGTCCTGCGGATCGCCCTGGACGAGAACGCACAGGTCTCGGGCCTCGGCGGCCTGCTCGTGGCCCTGGTCGTCGTCGCGCTCGGTCTGAGTCTCGGCGGCCCGACGGGGTACGCGATCAACCCGGCCAGGGACCTGGGGCCGCGCATCGTCCACTCGCTGCTCCCCCTGCCCAACAAGGGGGGTTCGGACTGGAGCTACGCCTGGGTGCCCGTCGTCGGACCGTTCACCGGCGGAGCCCTGGCAGCCCTCGTCCACCAGCTCGCGTTCTGACCGACCGCCCGACCCCATCAGGAGCCCCTCATGAGCGACCACCGCGACCCCGCCTTCTCCAGCGCCCCCCGCGAGTACATAGCCGCCATCGACCAGGGCACCACCTCCAGCCGCTGCATCGTCTTCGACCGGGACGGCCGCATCGTCTCGGTCGACCAGAAGGAGCACGAGCAGATATTCCCCCGGCCCGGCTGGGTCGAGCACGACGCCAAGGAGATCTGGGCCAACGTGCAGGAGGTGGTGGCCGGCGCCCTGGAGAAGGGCGGGATCTCCCGGGAGGACGTCAAGGCCATCGGCATCACCAACCAGCGGGAGACCACCCTGCTGTGGGACAAGAACACCGGTGAACCGGTGCACAACGCCATCGTGTGGCAGGACACCCGCACGGACGCCCTGTGCCGCGAGCTCGGCCGGAACGTCGGGCAGGACCGCTTCCGCCGCGAGACCGGTCTTCCGCTGGCGTCCTACTTCGCCGGTCCCAAGATCCGCTGGCTCCTGGACAACGTGGACGGACTCCGGGAGCGCGCCGAGGCCGGCGACATCCTGTTCGGCACGATGGACTCCTGGGTCATCTGGAATCTCACCGGCGGCGTGGACGGCGGCCGGCACGTCACCGACGTCACCAACGCCTGCCGCACCATGCTGATGAACCTGCGGACGCTGGACTGGGACGCGCGCATCCTCTCCTCCATGCAGGTGCCCGCCGCCGTCCTTCCCGAGGTGCGCTCCTCCGCCGAGGTGTACGGGCACGCCAGGGGCGGCGCGCTGGACGGGGTCCCGGTCGCGTCCGCCCTCGGCGACCAGCAGGCCGCGCTGTTCGGCCAGACCTGCTTCGCCGAGGGCGAGGCCAAGTCGACCTACGGGACCGGTACCTTCCTGCTGATGAACACCGGCCACGAGGCCGTCAACTCCTACAACGGGCTGCTGACCACCGTCGGCTACCGCATCGGCGACGAGCAGCCCGTCTACGCCCTGGAAGGGTCCATCGCCATCACCGGCGCCCTGGTCCAGTGGATGCGCGACCAGATGGGGCTCATCAACAGCGCCGCGGAGATCGAGACGCTGGCCGGTTCTGTCGAGGACAACGGCGGCGCCTACTTCGTCCCGGCCTTCTCCGGTCTCTTCGCGCCCTACTGGCGCTCGGACGCGCGGGGGATCATCGCCGGCCTGACCCGGTACGTCACCAAGGCGCACATCGCCCGGGCGGTGCTGGAGGCCACCGCCTGGCAGACCAGGGAGATCGTCGACGCCATGCAGAAGGACTCCGGGGTCGAACTCACCGCGCTGAAGGTGGACGGCGGCATGACCTCCAACAATCTCCTGATGCAGAACATCGCGGACTTCCTCGACGCGCCGGTCGTCCGCCCGATGGTCTCCGAGACGACCTGTCTCGGCGCCGCCTACGCCGCCGGGCTGGCCGTCGGCTTCTGGTCGGACACCGAGGAACTGCGTGCCAACTGGCGCCGCGCGGCCGAGTGGACACCGCAGATGGACCCGCAGCGCCGGGAGAGCGAGTACAAGAACTGGCTGAAAGCCGTCCAGCGGACGATGGGCTGGCTGGACGACGAGGAGAACTGACCGAGATGACTTCCCCGACCGCCGGCCACGGTGCCGCCCGCGGGACCTCGTCACGCTCCCGGACCAGGGAGCGTCTGGCGCACTCGCCCCACGACCTGCTGGTCATCGGAGGCGGCATCCTGGGCACCTCGGTGGCCTGGCACGCGGCGCAGGCCGGGCTGCGGGTGGCGATGGTGGAGGCCGGTGACTTCGCCGGCGCCACCTCCTCCGCGTCCTCCAAACTCGTCCACGGCGGGCTGCGCTACCTGCAGACCGGATCGGTCCGGCTGGTCGCCGAGAACCACCAGGAACGCCGGGTGCTGGCCCGGGACGTGGCACCCCATCTGGTGAACCCGCTCACCTTCCACCTCCCGGTCTACAAGGGCGGCCCGCACGGCGCCGCCAAGCTCGGGGCCGGAGTCTTCGCCTACTCGGCGCTCTCCGCCTTCGGCGACGGGGTGGGCCGGGTCATCTCCCCCGCGAAGGCGGCCGCGGCGAACCCCGCGCTGCGCACCGAGAACCTGAAGGCCGTCGCCGTCTACGGCGATCACCAGATGAACGACGCGCGAGTGGCCGTGATGACGGTGCGCGCCGCCGCGGCGGCCGGAGCGACCGTCCTCAACCACGCGGAGGTGACCGGGCTGCGCACGACCGGCGGCCGGGTCACCGGCGCGGAGGTGCGCGACCGGGTGGACGGCACGGAGTTCGGGGTGAACGCCCGGCTGGTGCTCAACGCCTCCGGCCCCTGGGTGGACCACCTGCGGCGCATGGAGGATCCGGGCGCGGCGCCCAGCGTCCGGCTCTCCAAAGGGGCGCACCTGGTGCTGCGCACCACCGCACCGTGGCGTGCCGCCCTGGCGACGCCTGTCGACAAGCACCGCATCGCGTTCGCCCTTCCGTGGGAGGGCCATCTGCTGCTGGGCACCACGGACGAGCCCTACGAGGGTGATCCCGGCGAGATCCGCGCCACCGAGCCGGACATCCGCCAGATCCTGGACGAGGCCGCGCTCTCCGTCCGGCCGGAGCAGCTGTCCCGGGACCTGATCACCTACGCCTTCGCCGGGCTGCGGGTGCTGCCGGGCGGGCCGGGCGCGGTCACGGCCGCCAAGCGGGAGACCGTCGTGACCCGGGGGCCCGGGGGGATGCTGTCGGTCGCGGGCGGCAAGTGGACCACGTACCGGCACATCGGCCGGACGGTCCTGGACACGCTGGCCGCACTGCCCGGCGGCCCGTTCGGGACCGGCGGCCCGCCGTCGGCGGACCTGGTGCGCAGGGTGCCGCTGCCGGGTGTGGCCAATCCCGGCGCGGTCGCGCACCGGCTGCTGGCGGAGGACGGGCCGGGCGCCGTCACGGACCCGGAGGTCGCCCGGCACCTGGCCACCCACTACGGCTCTTTGGCCTTCGACATCGCCGCGCTGGCCGACGAGGACCCCGCCCTGGGCGAGCGCATCCATCCCGGCGGCCCGGACATCCTGGCCCAGGTCGTCCATGCCCGGGACCACGAATGGGCGCAGACGGTGGACGATGTGCTGCGCCGTCGCACCACCGTGACGGTCCGGGGGCTGGACACCGAGGACGTCCGCGCCGACGTGGCCCGGATCCTGGCAGCCGGCGGCTGATCCGTTCCCCTGGAGGTTCCTTCGCGGTGCCGGGCGGGGGCGTTCCGCGGAGGGCGAAGCCCCGGTCAGGCGTACGACGGCTGCGTGGTGGGCACGGTGACGCCGTAGGCTGAGCGGCACGGAACGGATCTGTCAGCCGGGCCGGCGGCATCAGCCCCGCCCCGGCCGGAAGGAGGCGCTGGGTGATCGAGCTCGAGGGGGTTCCCGAGCTGGTCGACCCGGTCATGGTGGCCGCGTTCGAAGGCTGGAACGATGCCGGCGACGCCGCCTCCGCCGCGGTCGCCCACCTGGAACGGGAGTGGAAGGGCGAGGTGTTCGCGGCGCTGGACGCCGAGGACTACTACGACTTCCAGGTCAACCGCCCGCACATGTGGCTGGACGGCGGGGTCCGGCGGGTCACCTGGCCCACGACCCGGCTGTCCGTGGTCCGCATCGGCGAGGAGCAGGGCGGCGGCAGAGCCCGCGATCTCGTCCTGGTGCGCGGCATCGAGCCCAGCATGCGCTGGCGTTCGTTCTGCAACGAGATCCTGGGGTTCGCCCACGAACTCGGGGTGGAGATGGTGGTGGTCCTCGGCGCGCTGCTCGGGGACACCCCGCACACCCGGCCGGTTCCGGTCACCAGCGTGACCTCGGACGAGAGCCTGGCCCGTTCGCTGGACCTGGAGGAGTCCCGCTACGAAGGGCCGACCGGGATCGTTGGCATCCTTCAGGAGGCCTGCGCGCACGCCGGGTTCCCGGCGGTCAGCCTGTGGGCCGCGGTGCCCCACTACGTCTCCCAGCCGCCCAACCCGAAGGCGACACTGGCCCTCCTGCACTCCCTGGAGGACCTGCTCGGGCTGTCCGTCCCGCTCGGGGAGCTGCCGGAGGAGGCGCGTGCCTGGCAGCACGGGGTCGACGAGCTGGCCTCGGAGGACAGCGAGGTCGCCGAGTACGTGCAGTCGCTGGAGGAGGCCCGGGACACCGCCGAGCTTCCGGAGGCCTCGGGCGAGGCCATCGCCAAGGAGTTCGAGCGCTATCTGCGGCGGCGGGGCGGCGGCCAGGCCCCGGGCGAGCCCGGCGGGGGGCCGAGCAGCGGCCCGGGCTCCTACCTGCGTGATCCGGGCAGCGGGCGGACCCGGCCGGCCCGTCCGCCGTCGGGGAACGACCCGGAGCCGCCGGAGCCGGGATCCTCGGATCCGGGCGGCTCCGGCGGCGGGCCGGCCGGCGGCTAGAGCGCCACTCCGAGCAGGGCGTCGGCCGCCCGGGCGGCGACTCCGGGTGCCCCGGGGTCGTCGCCGCCGTCCCGGTGCTGCGCTTCGGACCAGCGGTCGAAGGCGGCCAGGGCGGCGGGGGCGTCCAGGTCGTCGGCCAGGGCCGACCGCATCTCCCGCAGCAGCCGGTCGGCCGGCGGGCCGTCGGGGCGCGAGACGGCGGCGCGCCACCGGGCGAGCCGGGCGGTCGCCCGTGTCAGGTCGGCGTCGGTCCACTCCCAGTCGCTGCGGTAGTGGTGAGCCAGCAGCGCGAGCCGGATCGCCGCCGGGTCGACGCCGTCCTTGCGCAGCCGGGAGACGAACACCAGGTTGCCCCGCGACTTCGACATCTTCTCCCCCTGGTACGCCACCATGCCGGCGTGCACGTAGGCCCGGGCGAAGGGGTACCGGCCGGTCAGGGCCTGGGCGTGCGAGGCGCCCATCTCGTGGTGCGGGAAGACGAGATCGGAGCCGCCGCCCTGGATGTCGAAGCCCATGCCCAGCAGGTCCAGCGCGATGGCCACGCACTCGACATGCCAGCCGGGGCGGCCGGGCCCCAGCGAGGCCCCGTCCCAGGACGGCTCGCCGGGCCGGGCGGCCAGCCAGAGCAGCGCGTCGAGCGGGTTCTTCTTGCCCGGCCGGTCGGGGTCGCCGCCCCGCTCGGCCGACAGGGAGAGCATCCGGTCCGCGTCCAGTCCGGAGACCTCGCCGAAGTGGGGGTCCGCGGCGACGGAGAAGTAGACGTCACCGTCCAGGGTGTAGGCGGCCCCGGACTCCAGCAACCGCTCGATGACCGGAACGATGAGCGGTATCGACTCCACCGCCCCGACGTACTGCCGGGGCGGCAGCATCCGCAGTGCCGTCATGTCCTCGCGGAACAGCACGGTCTCCCGTTCCGCCAGGGCCGTCCAGTCCTCGCCGGTGGCCCGGGCCCGCTCAAGGAGCGGGTCGTCGATGTCCGTGACGTTCTGGACGTAGTGCACCTGACGCTTGTTGTCCAGCCACACGCGCTGCACGAGGTCGAACGCGGTGTAGGTGGCCGCGTGCCCCAGGTGGGTGGCGTCGTAGGGGGTGATGCCG
The DNA here is from genome assembly GCF_039529215.1 of Streptomyces sodiiphilus. Classification (NCBI taxonomy): domain Bacteria; kingdom Bacillati; phylum Actinomycetota; class Actinomycetes; order Kitasatosporales; family Streptomycetaceae; genus Streptomyces; species Streptomyces sodiiphilus. The sequence goes on from NZ_BAAAMJ010000084.1 coordinate 7,560, forward strand.
CAGACGTAGAGCCGGGCGACGGGGCCCGGGGCGAGGGTGACTCGCTCGCCTGTGGCGGTGTCGTGGATCCGCAGGTCGCTGCCCTGACCGGGCAGAACGGGGATCTCGGAAGCAGGCCAGGCATGCATGCCCCGAGCCTAACCGGCCGAAGGCCTGCCGCCCACAGGGCCTCGTCCGCTCCGGCCCGCTCAGCGGTACCGGCCCTCGAACCAGCGGCGGGCCGCGTCGGTGTGCAGCGGGAAGGCGAGCTCCCGCGGGGCCCGGAGCAGTTCCCAGCCCTCGGTCTCGTCGGTGGGCCGCGGTGCCGGCAGTTCACCGGCGGGCCGTTCGGGGAGCAGTCCGAAGACGAGCAGGTGGCCGCCCCGGGAGCTGAGCACGTCCGCCTGCCGCACGTCCGCGGCCTGCGCGGTGATGCCGGTCTCCTCCGCGAGCTCCCTGACCACGGCCTCCTGCCAGGTCTCGCCGTGGTCGATGAACCCCCCGGGCAGGGCGAGGAGGCCGCGCCCGGGCTGGATCGTGCGCCGGACGACCGTCAGGGCGGCGGGGCCGTTCCCGGTGCCGACGGGCAGCAGGGCCACGGCCACGGGCAGCGGATTGCGGTAGGAGGTCCGCCCGCAGCGCTCACAGGTGCGCGGCCACCCGGCACCGGGCGGGAAGCGGAAGCCGCAGAAGGAGCAGTGGGAGTCGGCGGCCGGAGGCGCGTCGTCGTGGGCGGAGATCGGCACGAGGGGAAATCTATCCCGCTTCCCGCTCGCCCCGGCCCCGGCGGGTCGCCGGCAGCCGGGGCCGGGCCGTGTGGATCAGCGTCCTGACGGCGTTCCGGGCCGCGGCCCCGGGAGCGCCGGGGCGGAATCCGAGCAGAACCGCTACACCGGGGGCCAGGGGATAACGGGCCACCTGCCGCCCGGTGCCGGGTGCCTGCCCGTGGTCAGGAGCCGGGCCGTCCGCTCCCGCAGGGCCCGGCACTCGTCCGGACCGAGCAGCGAGGCGAGCTCGGCCGACAGCGGGCTGCCGGGGTCCTCCAGCGTGTCCGACAGCTCCCCCAGGACCGCCATGGCCTCGGGCGGCAGCGGTTCGCCCGCCCAGCCCCACAGCAGGGTGCGCAGCTTGTCCTCGGTGTGGAAGGTCACGCCGTGGTCGATGCCGTAGAGCCGGCCGTCGGGCAGCGGCAGGAGGTGCCGGCCCTTGCGGTCGGCGTTGTTGATGACCGCGTCGAGCACTGCCATCCGCCGCAGCCGCTCGTCGTCGGCATGCACCAGGAGTGCCGTGCGGCCGGGGGCCGTCTCGGCGTAGCCGATGGCCTTCCAGCCCGGCCCGGGCTCGTCGCCGTCGACCAGGGCCAGCAGGTCACCGGCGGGCCGCGAGTCTTCCCCGGAGCCCGGTTCCGGACCCACCCACAGCTGGCACATGCCCTCGCCGTGCGGCCCGTCGCGCAGCACGGTCGGCGGGACCAGCGGCCAGCCCAGGGCACGCGAGACCGTGTAGGCGGCGACCTCCCGCCGGGCCAGCGTGCCCTCGGGGAAGTCCCACAGCGGGCTCTCCCCGGCGACCGGCTTGTAGACGCACGGTGCCCGGCGTCCGTCCAGCTCGGCGGTCGCGAAGAGCACCGCGTTGGAGGCGTCCACGACGCGCCCGTGGACGGTCAGCCGGCCCCGGGAGAGCAGCAGCTCATCCGCCGTCAGGCCGGGCTGCGCCGGTATCCGTTCTGGCGCGGACATACGTGTCCCTCCGGGTCGAGCGGCAGACTGCACAGGGGGCAGGGCGGGCGGCCGGCGTTGACGACCTCCAGGGCCCGCTTGGCGAAGGCCCGTCCCATCGTCCCGCTCAGCCGCACCCGCAGCATCGGGGGGCCGTGCTCGTCGTCGCGCAGCAGCCGCTCCTCGGCCTCGGCGAACTCCTCCTCGGAGTCCGCCTCCAGTTCTACGAGGGCCTGGGCCTCGACGACCAGCCGCTCCTCGTCCCCGTCCCATGCCAGGGCCATGGTGCCGACCCGGAACTCCTCCTCGACGGGGGTCTGCAGCGGCTCGGTGTCGTGGAGTTCGGGGGGCGCGACGGCGGGCACCGAAGCGCTGCCGCCGGTCCGGCGCACCACCTCGTCCAGGAGTTCGTCGATGCGTTCGGCCAGCGCCTCGACCTGGGCCTTCTCCAAGGCGACGCTGGTGGTACGGCCCGCCGCCGTCGCCTGCAGGAAGAAGCTGCGGCGGCCAGGCAGCCCGACCGTGCCGGCGACGAAACGGTCCGGGGGGTCGTAGAGGAACACCTGACGGGACACCTACTGCTCCGTGGGGTCGGTTGGCTGGGTCACTGGCACCCTACTGCGCCCGGCGATCACCGCGCCTAGGCACCGCCGCCCACCGGAGCGTCGTCGCTCCCCTTCCGGCCGTCCGGATGCCCGGGGTCCTTCGCGGCGGCGGGCGCGAGGCCGGTCAGGTCGCCGGTGTCGCCGAACCTCAGCAGGTAGGGGCGTTCGGGGGTGTAGCGCAGGGCGGTGACCGAGGAGGGGGCGGGAAGCAGCCGCTGGAAGAGGTCGAGGTGCAGGCCGAGCGCGTCGGCGGCCACGGACTTGATGATGTCTCCGTGGGTGCACATCAGCCAGACCGCATCGGGGCCGTGCTCCTCGCGGACCCGCTCCGACCACTCGCGGACCGCCTCCACCGCGCGGTGCTGCATGGCGCGCAGGCTCTCCCCGCCGGGGAAGACGGCCGCGGAGGGCTGCCGTTGCACGGTGGCCATCAGCGGCTCCTCCGCCAGCTCGGCCAGCTGACGGTTGGTCCAGGTGCCGTAGTCGCACTCGGCTATCCGCTCCTCGGTGTGCACCGGCAGATCGGGCCGTTCGGCACGCAGCGGGCCGAGGGTCTGTGCGCACCGTTCGAGCGGGCTGTGCACGGCGACGGCGAGCGGGATGCCGGCCAGCCGGCCCGGCAGCGCGGCCGCCTGTTCCTCTCCCGTCGCGTCCAGGCGGACGCCGGGCGTGCGCCCGGCCAGCAGCCCGTCGGTGTTCGCGGTGGACCGTCCGTGGCGTACCAGGAGCAGGGTGGGCATGCGGCCAGCCTAACGAGTCCGCGCACGGCAGCCTCGGCACCCCGGCTGTGCGGGCCGCGTGCCGGCCGGCGGATGGCGGCGGGCTTCAGAGGGGCAGATCGTCGGGCAGCAGCCGGAACGCCTTGTGGCGCCCCAAGGGCCGGACGGCCCGGAAGTCGCGGCGGTCGAGGGTGAGAACGGCGTCGGTGTCGTACTCGGCCGCGAGGGCCACGTTCACGGCGTCCGCCAGGTCGAGGTCGAGAGCACGGTAGCGGGCGCGCACCGACTGGGCGGTGTCCAGGTGATCCTCCGTCACCCCGGGGACGACGACGCGTCCCCGGCGCATCCAGTGCCGGATGTCGTCCACGGCGCTGAGTGCGGCGTCACGGCCGAGTTCGCGGGTGGCCACGTGATCGATCTCCGCGAGCAGCAGCGGGGACATGACCAGCAGCCCCGCGGCCATGATCGCTTCGCCAGCCGCCCGGTGCTCGGCGTGGGAGGAGTCGAGCGCCGCGAGGAGTCCGGAGGTGTCCGCGACGACGATGATCACGCGGCGGTTCCGGACCCGGTCTCCCGGCACACCGCGTCGGCGACGGCGTCGCGCACGTCGCGCGTGGACGGAGTCCGGCCGGAGCCCTCGAACGTGCGGGAGAAGAGAGGCTCGTCCCACACCTGGTTCGCCATGGCGGCGAGGTGGATGCCCTGCCGGATGATCTCGGCCTCGCTGATGCCGCGCCGCTTGGCCGCCTCCTTGATGAGAGCGAGGTCTTCCGGGTCGGCATAGACATTGGTCCGCTTCATCGACATGTACCAACCCTAGCGTATGTACCACCTCGGGCCCATGCGCCCGGATTCCTTCGCGGCGCCGGGGAGGGGCCGGAAGGGGGCGGCGGGCTCCGCACCCCGGAGCGGAACCGTCGCCCCTCCGCACACCGGCGAAGGGGCGACGACACGGCGCGGGTCCGGGTCGCGCCGGGACGTGTCAGGCCAGGCCGGCGCGCTCCATCGCCTCGACGCCCGCGCGCAGCGAGGTGAGCCGCTCCTCCAGGGTGAAACCGGCGGGCGCCAGCGACAGCGTGGTGACCCCGGCCTCCGCGTAGGCCTGCATGCGGTCGGCGATGCGGTCCACCGAGCCCAGCAGCGTGGTGGAGTCGATGAGCTCGTGGGGAACGGCCGCGGCGGCGCCGTCCTTGTCCCCCGACAGGTAGCGGTCCTGGATCTCGGCGGCCGCCTCGCCGTAACCCATGCGCTGGGCCAGCCGGTTGTAGAAGTTCTGCTTGCGGCTGCCCATGCCCCCGACGTACAGGGCCGTGTAGGGGCGGAACTGGTCGGCCAGCGCCTCGACGTCGTCGCCGATGGCCATCGGCACGGTGGGCACCACGTCGAAGCCCTCCATGGTGGCCCCGGCCTTCTCACGGCCGGCGCGCAGCGCGGAGAGGGTCGTCTCCTCGGCGTGCTCGGGGGCGAAGAAGATCAGCAGGGCACCGTCGGCGATCTCGCCCGTCTGCTCCAGGTTCTTCGGGCCGATGGCCGCGATGTACAGGGGGATGTGCTCGCGCACCGGGTGCACCGTGAGCTTCAGGGGCTTGCCCGGGCCGCCGGGCAGCGGCAGGGTCCAGTGCTCGCCCTCGTGGGTGAGGCGCTCGCGGGACATCGCCTTGCGGACGATCTCCACGTACTCGCGGGTGCGGGCCAGCGGCTTGTCGAACTTCACGCCGTACCAGCCCTCGGAGACCTGCGGCCCGGAGACGCCGAGGCCCAGCCGGAAACGGCCGCCGGTCAGCGAGTCGAGGGTGGCGGCGGTCATCGCCGTCATGGCGGGGGCGCGGGCGGGGATCTGCAGGATGGCCGAGCCCACGTCGATGCGCTCGGTCCGGGCCGCGACCCAGGCGAGCACGGTGGGGGCGTCCGAGCCGTAGGCCTCGGCGGCCCAGCAGACCGCGTAGCCGAGCTTGTCGGCCTCCTGCGCGACCGCGAGATTGTCCGCGTCCATCCCGGCACCCCAGTACCCGAGGTTGATCCCGAGTCGCATCGCACTCTCCTCTTACCGATCAGTAACCTATATGTCCCCACGGACTCTAGCGTGGGGCCGAAGTACGCTCAACGGCCATGGACCTCAGGCACCTGGGCCGGACCGGCCTGCGCGTATCCCGGCTCGGCCTCGGCACCCTCACCTGGGGGCGGGGCACCGGTGAGCGGGAGGCCGCTGATCTGCTGAAGACCTTCTGGGAGGCCGGAGGCACCCTGCTGGACACCGCCGACGTCTACGCGGACGGAGGCGCCGAGTATCTGCTGGGCCGCCTGCTGAGCGATCTGGTCCCGCGCCGGGACCTGGTCATCGCGACCAAGGCCGGCAGCGTACCCGACCCCGACCGCCGGTTCGACGCCTCACGCGGCCATCTGCTGGCGGCCCTGGACGCTTCACTCGAACGGCTGGGCACCGACTACGTCGACCTGTGGCAGATCCACGCCTTCGACCCGGACACCCCGCTGGAGGAAACGCTCCAGGCCGTGGACATCGCGGTGGCCAGCGGCCGCGCCCGCTACGCCGGGGTGTCCAACTTCTGCGGCTGGCAGCTCGCCAAGGCCGCCGCCTGGCAGCTCGCCGGGCCGGGCACCAGAACCCGGCTGGCCAGTACCCAGATGGAGTACTCGCTGCTGCAGCGCGGTATCGAGCGGGAGGTGCTGCCCGCCGCCCTCGACCTCGGCGTCGGCCTGCTGCCGTCCTCCCCGCTGGGGCGCGGCGTCCTCACCGGCAAGTACCGCCACGGCACCCCGCCCGGCTCCCGGGGGGCCTCCGACCGGATGGCGGCGTTCGTCGCCCCCTACCTGGACGAGACCGCCTCCAGGATCGTGGACGCGGTGGCCACCGCCGCCGACGGCCTGGCCGCCACGCCCCTGCAGGTCGCGCTCGCCTGGGTCCGGGACCGGCCCGGGGTGGTCGCGCCCATCCTGGGCGCCCGTACCCGCCAGCAGCTCGGTGCGGCGTTGTCGGTGGAGGAGCTTAGCCTTCCTGAGGAAATCTGCCGGGCGCTGGACGACGTGTCGGCCCCGGTGCACCACTACCCCGACCACGACTGGAGCGCGCTGTGACCTCCCAGAGCCAGCCGGCACCGGCCGCCGGCGACCCCGGCGGCCCGCAGGACAAGGCCGCGGAGCTGCTGGCCGCGGTGCGCGCCGTGGAGAGCGGCGAGCGCCCGGCCTCGTCGTTCTTCTCCCGTCCCGAGCCCGCCCCGGCGCCCCGCCGGGCCCCGCGGGTCTCCCCCGCACCGCCCGGCGCGCCGGTTCCCGCGCCCGCCGAGGTGCCCGAGCTGCTGGCAGGGGCGGGCGCCCCGCCGGAGCTGGCCCCCGCCGTGGTGGCCGCGCTGGGGGCCGGGGCCGCGGACGAGCTGCGGGCGGACCCCTGGCAGCTGCTGGCCGTCGAGAACGTGCGGCCCGAGCAGGCCGACGGCTTCGCGCGCGCCCTGCTGGGCGAGGCGTGCGGGCCGGGCGACGAACGGCGCGTGACCGCCCTGGCGGGATGGCTGATGGAGCGCGCGGCCCGCGCCGGGCACACCGCCCTGGACGCCGGCGCGCTGGCCCGCGGGCTGGCCCGGTACGCCGTGCCCGACCCCGAGGAGGCCGTGCGCACCGCCGTCACCTCCGGCGCGGTGCTGGCCTTCCAGCACTCCGCCGGGACAACGCCGGCGGCGGGAAGCGAGGAGGGCGACGAGGAGCCGGTCCGGATGCTGCTCGCCCTGGAGCACTGGGCGGCCGCCGAGGAGAGCCTGGCCGACGGCCTGATGCGGCTGATCAGCACCTTCCGGGCACCGGCGGCGACCGGCGACGCGGGCGGCGGGGCCGCGGAGCCCTCCGGCGACTCGTTCGGCGAGTCGGCTCCGGCACCGGACGCCGTGGCGCCTGTGGCCGCCGAACGGTGGGAGGCCGCCGCGGGTGCGGCCGGCTCGCCCTCCGCCGCCGAGCTGATCCGGGCCGTGGCGGCTTCCGGCCTGGTGGTGCACACCGGCGGCGAGGCGGCCAGGGCCGAGCCCGCCGAACTGGCCGCCGCCGCGCACGGGCTCGGCCTGCGGGCCTGCGTGGCGGCCCACCACGAGGACGGCCGCCGCCGGGCCGCCGGCCAGGCGGGAGGGGCTGAGGCTGTCACGGTGGCGGGGCTGCTGTCCGGCCGGGAGGGCCCCGGGAGAGATGCCGAGGGCGTGCTCGAAGTGGACCTGCTCGTGGTGCTGGACTCCCCGCAGCTGACCGTGGAGACCGCCGCCGCCCTGGTGGAGCTGCTCCCCGACGGCGCCCGGCTGGTGCTCAGCGGGGATGTGAACGTCCTGGGCGCCGCCGGGCCCGGGCAGGTGCTCGGCGATGTCCTGGCGGCCGGCGTCTGCCCGCGGGTGGTCTCCCGGACCCCGGACCCCGGCCCGCTGGGCGAGCTGGTCTCCGGCGTCGGCATCGGGGAGCTGAACGAGGTGGAGGCGCCCGGCAAGGAGATCGTGATCGTGCCGGTGCGCGATCCCGGGGAGGCCGTGCACCGCACGGTCCAGCTCGTCACCGAGTCGATCCCGCGGGCCTTCGGCGTCGAGCCCGGGACAGCGCAGGTGATCACCGCCGGGCACGGCGGGCCGGCGGGCACGCGGGCGCTGAACGCCGCGCTCAAGCAGGCTCTCGCCCCGGGCCCCGGGGCTTTCGGCGGGTTCGACCCGGGCGACCGGGTCGCCCACTCCCCCGTCCCCGGCCGCACCAGGGCGGCCACCGTGGTCGCGGCCGACGGCGAGGGCCTGGTCCTGCAGGACGGCGACGAGCGTTTCACAGTCCCCAGGGAGCGCGTGGAGGCCACTGTCCGGCACGGCTGGGCGATCACCGCCCACCAGGCAGCCGGTGTCCGCTGGCCGGCGGTGGTGGCAGTGGTGCCCGCCGACACCGGGCCGGTCGTCGACCGCTCCTGGATCTGCACGGCGTTCAGCCGCGGCGAGCGGCATCTGTCCGTGGTGCAGGGCGCGGGCCCCGGTCTGGCCCGGGCCGTCTCCCAGCCGCCGGCCGGCTCCCGCACGACGCGGCTGGCCGACCTGCTGCGGGAGCAGGCCGGCCAGGTGCCGCCCGGGGCACCGGCACCGGGCGGCACCGGCGGCGCCTAACGCCCGGTGCCGATGTCGTCCTCGTCGAACGCCTCGCTGATGTCGAAGCGGCAGATGATCCGCTCGGGGTCGGCGGTCCTGAAGGGGGTGGACAGCCACTCCCCCGGCTCCTCGGGCTCCTCACCCGCCGTCACCCACAAGGTGGCATCGCCCTCTTCGAGGCCGAACTCGGCGTGACGGCTGGCGATCTCGTCCGGCTCGAACTCGCCGAAGAGCACCCCGAGGGCGGCCCGCAGGCTGTGCCCGGCGGCGGCCTCGGTCTCCTCCGGGGCCTCCTCCTCGGTTCCGACGCTCTCCGGGTCGAGTTCGGCGATGCGCCGGGCCTGCGCCATCAGCCTGCGCGGCTCCGTCACGGCGTAGTCCCGGCGCATGAACACGCTGAGGAAGTCCGGGTCCTCCGGGCCCTGGTAGACGGCGCCGCCGTCCGTCACGGGCACCTCGAAGGGGGTGACCTCGTCGTAGACCTCGTACAGCAGCTCGTCGTACACCTCGCCGGCGGCGGCCACCTCGTTGAACGCGGTGAAGACCTCGGTATCCGCCTCAGGGCTGTCGTCGGCGGCCGCTTCCCGCCGTTCGATCGCTTCGAGGTGCCGGTCGAGCGCCTGCTTCAGCGCATCGGCCGCGGCGCGGACTTCGGCAGCGGTGTGCTGCACAGCATCAGACATGAGGCAGACCGTATCGGCATTCTGGGTCACGACGCACAATGGATTCGATGCTGGAATACGAGTTTCGCGACATGTACGTGCCGCGGGGGGTGTCCCGGACGGCCGCCACGCGCCTGCTGACCGAGCACGCCGAGTACGGCCACTGGGAGCTGGACCGGCTTCGCCTCTACCCGGACGGCAGCCGCCGGGTCAGACTGCGCCGCCGCATCATCCGCCAGGTGCGCGCCACCTGGTGAGGCGGAAGGGGACATGAACAACGCCATGGAGTGGGCCCGCCGGACCTCGGCAGAACTCACTCCATGGCGTGACACCGTTGCGTGTCAGGCGCGCTGCGCCGCCCGGCCGCGCCGGTACAGGACGAAGCCGCCGGCCAGCAGGCCCGCACCGAGCGGCAGGGCTGCCCCCATGCCGGTGCCGGTCTCGGCCAGCGTGCCGTCCATCACCGGGGCGGCGGCCGGGGTCTCGTCCTCGCTCGCGACCGGGGCCTGCGGGCGCGGAGCGGCCGGGGCATCCTGCTCGGGCGCCTCGGGAACCGCCTGCTCCGGCGCGCCCGGCTGCTGCGGGGCGGGGGCCGGAGCGTCGGGACGGCTCGGGCTGCCCGGCGCCGACGGCTCACCGGGCTGCGACGGCTCTCCCGGCTGGCCGGGCTCCGAGGGCCGGGCGGGGGCCGCGTTGTTCCCGCAGGCGGTGTCGCCGGCCGGGTTGAGCACACCGACGATGTCCGCGGTGTTGCCGCAGACGTTCACCGGGACGTGCACCGGGGCCTGGATCACGTTGCCCGAGGCCACACCGCCGGAGCCCTGCGTGGCCGCCTGCGCGGTGGAACCGCTGCCCGCCGACGAGGAACCGCCGTCGGCGTAACCACCGGAGGAACCGTTCACGCACTCGACGCCGACCGCGGGGTTGAGCAGGCCGATGACGTCCACGGTGTTGCCGCAGATGTTCGCCGGCACGTGCACCGGGATCTGGACGGTGTTGCCCGACAGCACACCCGGCGAGCCCTGGGCCGCACCGTGAGCACTGGAGTCGGCGTGGGCCGCACCACCCGACACCGCGAACACGCCACCGGCGGCGGCCACGGTGATGAGGCCCTTCCTGGTGATCTGTCGCATAGTTGTTTCCCCTGCCTCTTCGCTTCTGGGATATGGAGGCGGGCCGCGGAACCGTCCGCGCCCGCCCTGAGAGACGGACGGCCCCGGAGCGCATGGCACGCACTCCGGGGCCGCCCGGTGTCAAGCCCTCATGGAGTGGGGCCGAACGTCACTGGTTGACGCAGGCAGCGCCGAAGGCGGGGTTCAGCACACCGATGACGTCAAGGGTGTTGCCGCAGACGCTCGCCGGGATGTGGACCGGAACCTGAGCCACATTGCCGGACAGGATGCCCGCGGAGTCGAGGGCAGCACCCGAGGCATCGGCGTCCGCGACAGCGGCACCCGCGCCCGCCAGGACCAGACCACCGGTAGCGGCCGCGGCAGCGACGACCTTCTTGATCATTCTTCCTCCTTGTTGACAACCGCGATGCCAGCCGGGCACCGCATCACGTGTAACGAGGGGAATCCTGCGAAGCTACGAGGGCAGGAGATCATTCACTCTTCCTGCGTAATGCCGTACACCCGAACGATCAGCACTGGTCGAGGAAGCGGTCCAGCACCCGCACCCCGAACTGCAGCCCGTCCACCGGCACCCGCTCGTCCACGCCGTGGAACATGCCGGCGAAGTCCAGCTCCGGCGGGAGCTTCAGCGGAGCGAAGCCGAACCCGCGGATGCCCAGGTCGTCGAAGGACTTGGCGTCCGTGCCGCCCGACAGCATGTAGGGCACCGCCCGCGCGACGGGGTCCTCGGCCTGCAGAGCGGACTGCATGGCGGCCACCAGCGGCCCGTCGAAGCTCGTCTCCAGCGCCTTGTCCGCGTGGATGTCCTCACGGCGCACCCGCGGGCCCAGGATGCGGTCCAGGTCGGCGAGGAACTCCTCCTCGTAGCCGGGCAGGAAACGCCCGTCGACATGGGCCGTCGCCTGACCAGGGATCACATTGACCTTGTAGCCGGCGCCGAGCTGGGTCGGGGCCGCCGTGTTCTGCAGTGTGGCTCCGATGATCTTGGCGATTCCGCCGAGCCTGGCGAGCGTCTCCTCCATGTTCTCCGGGTCCAGTTCGGTGCCCAGCGCGTCGGAGAGCTCATCGAGGAACGACCGCACGGTCTTGGTGACCCGCACCGGGAAGGTGTACCGCCCCAGCCGCGCGACGGCCTCGCACAGCTCGGTGATGGCGTTGTCGTTGTTGGTCATCGAGCCGTGCCCGGCCGTGCCGTCCACGGTCAGGCGCATCCAGTGCATGCCCTTCTGCGCGGTCTCGATCAGATAGAGCCGCAGGTTCTCGTTCACCGTGAAGGAGAAGCCGCCCACCTCGCTGATCGCCTCGGTGACGCCCTCGAACAGGTCCGGGTGACGGTCCACCAGATACCGGGCGCCGTGCTTCCCGCCGGCCTCCTCGTCGGCGAGGAACGCGAGCACCACGTCACGCGGCGGCTTGCGCCCGCTGCGCAGCCGCTCGCGGACGACCGCGAGGGTCATGGCGTCCATGTCCTTCATGTCGACCGCGCCACGGCCCCACAGGCAGCCGTCGGCGATCTCCCCGGAGAAGGGGTGGTGCGTCCAGTCGGAGGCGTTGGCCGGCACCACGTCGGTGTGGCCGTGGATGAGGAGGGCGGGCCGGGAGGGGTCCTCTCCCTCGATCCGCGCGACGGTCGAGGCCCGCCCCGGCTCGGACTCGAAGATCTGCGGCTCCAGGCCCACCTCGGCGAGCTTCTCGGCCACGTACTCCGCGGCCGCCCGCTCGCCGGGCCCCGATCCGTCGCCGTAGTTGCTGGTGTCGATCCTGATGAGATCCCGGCACAGATCGACGACCTCCTGCTCCGCGGTGCCCGGACGGCCGGGGTCGTTGCTCGGCTGGCTCACGCTGCCTCCTCCTGAGTGGGGTCCCGCCCATCCTCCCCGCTCCGGCCGCCCTCCCCCAAGGTCCGGGTCCGAGCCGCGGCCGGGAGCGGGGCGGCCGACGTGATCAAGCAGGCCGGGTCTTTGCTATGGTTTCCCCGTCGCCGCGGCCCCCGGCCGCGCACACCGGTCCGGGTGGCGGAATGGCAGACGCGCTAGCTTGAGGTGCTAGTGCCCGATTACGGGCGTGGGGGTTCAAGTCCCCCCTCGGACACTCACACAGACTCCAGTTCACCTGGGTTTCAGCCACCAGGGGTCCGCCGTGACCAGCCGGTGTCCGTCAGCGATCGTGGCCGACTTGCCGGCGCCTCGCGGTCCCTCACCCACCCAGATACGGCCCTCCCCGCCCACGCTGGCCATAGCCGCGACGAGTCACAACAGCAGCAGCCCGAGGGGCCATCCGCCAAGCAGCCCTTCGAGCGAACGTCCGGGGACGTTGCAGGGGCACAGCGAGGCACTCACGCCGTGTTTCGTGTGCTTCCCGGAGGACTCGGGCTGGTCGGCGGCGGTGCGGGCGAGCGCCAGGAGCGTCTCGTCCAGCAGAACGTACGCCTACGAAGGAGCCCCCCGGGCCGCCTCATGCGGGGTGGGGCAGGCGAGGCGAGGAGGGCGACGGCCTCGCGGATAGCGGTAGCCGGTGGTGGTCCCGCTACCGAACCCGGCCGCAAGCTGAACGTAGGGATGGCTGTTGCGGAGGTGAGCGAGCACCAGCCGAGCCTCCCGACCGGCGCTCTCCTCCAGCGTGAACCAATCGCCGCGCGGTGCGCGCAAGGCGGCGGGCGAGGTAGCGCGAGTGCGAACTGGACAGGTCCAGCCAGGACGGGTAGACAAGCACGAGGAAGCTCCCGGTCGAGCGAGTGACCTTGGTCGTGAACTCATCTAAGCGTTGTCCCGTAACTCCGGGCATAGGCCAGTGGGACACGGAAGGTAGATCGGCTTGTCCGGTTGCGCCCGGACTTGCGGCCTCAAAGGGATCCCGGCCAAGCAGGTCGAACCGGACACCGGCAAGCGGTCTCCAGAGTTACGGGACAACCCTTACCAGGAGCTCCACCTCTGCCCCACCAGACACGTTGGAACAGGCTCAGCATTTCGTTCTGTCCTGTAGCGACATAAACGGCGGATGGCGGCCGGGAATTGAACTAGCAGTTCGTATGGTGTCACGCTGGGCAGCCACGGAGGGGATATAACCCTTTGGGTCCATGGGCAGTAACGCCGAGCCTTTCTGGCAGCCGGAAGGATCGCCACTTGCGGCGGAGGCGACCGTAGCTCGAAGACTCGCGATGCGCGCCTTTACGAGTTGGCAAACGAGGCCGGAAAGCCGGTAGCCAACAGCACTGAGCAGCACGTCGGCTCAGTTCCGACTGGGACCGGGGTACGGATTGCAGGGCGCCATAACATCGAATCGAGCGCACACAAAGGCCCCTGCTTTGACAGGCGCAGAACAAGGAGCAAGTACCGGCGCACGAAAATGGAGTCGCACATCATGGCCGTCTTTGAGATCGCATTTTTCTCTGCGCTTGCCAGCGTGGCCGGGCTCACGGCCATGGACTACCGCAATTCACTTGATCGATTCGGTAGAACCATTGCCTTCATGGCGCTCACTTCTCCCGAAAAGGTGGACCGAACCATCGCGAGAGTGATGGCGGGAGGGGCGATGATCATCTTCACCGTTTGGGCTCTACTAGCTGTTGTGCGGTTGATCTTCCCTGGCGCCATGAGCATTGACTGAGGCAATGAACTCACCGACCGACCGGGACCCTGGAAGCCACCCGCCACCACAAGCGCGCCGGCGAAACCACCACCATGCGCAGCAATGACAGCATCAACCTCCTCTTCAACGCCCCCCAGGGAACCGCACTCATTACTGTCAGCTTTCTCGCCGGCCAAGGCATTGACATCCAGCAGCGAACAGGTATGTACTCGGACATACGACTTCGGCGCTGAAGTCCGGTTCAGGTCTGGCTTCGGTGCCAGTTGCACATAGGTGACCTAAATGCATGTCGAAGACATTGTACTTCTTCTTCTTTTCTATTTTCGTGATCTGGATAGGATTGAAGGTGCTCTTTAACGTTGGAGGGATGGCTGATCGATCGAATGAGAGCCAACGTCGCAGTCTTGCTGACCTGATGCCACCCCATCTTCTGGCCAAAGTCAATGTACGCCTGTATGCGTCGGTGGGCGTGCTCCTCGGTTTCGGCATGCTCTTGATGAGCATTCTTAGGATCCTGGGCATCGCAGAGGCCAAGAGGCGAGGGATGGGGTGAGCGCAGGTAGGGCGTCGGCAACGTTCCCGATGCAGCACCCCACACGGACCCCACCTCGGACTACCTGACCAAACAGGAGACGCAAAACAACTGCAGCCATGAGACTGGTATTTTTCTACCCAACTCTCTTGCCGGCCATGGTTCGACGCCTCTTCGAGGACATTGATCCAATCTTTCATGATGGGCCACCAACTTCCTCCGCTGCCCATCACGTTGGTGGGAGATGATGGCGGTCGCCACGCTGGATCCATGCACATAGCAGTAGGCGCAGGATGCGGAGAGACCGCTCTCGGCGCAAATGAAACCCGGGCCTTGCGGTTGTTCACCCTCGGCAGGCGCGGGAGAAGCAACCATATCTTCAGGCCGAAAACACAAGGCGGAACAATCATTATCTTTCAGGTCGTATTCTTTCTCGCCATGGCGAGCATTTTCGGCTTGGTGGCGCTGGATTACCGTGACTCAATCGAGCGATTCACGGGGATCATATCCCTTGCGTCTTCCGCCGACAAAGACAATATACACAGGGGGGTCGTGAAACAAATTGCGGCCACCGGCTGTCTGATATTTCTCGGCCTGGGGCTTGTAATTGCGCTGGACGGGGTTTTCCCCGATAGATAGCAACCTCAGTTGATGGCACGCGTCCGAGTTGCTTGCCGACCGTCTTGGCCGACAGGTGCTCAGGCCTTCCTGGCGGAGAGATCGTCGCGAGGTGCGGAGCAATGCTCTTGACGGCCCCACTGAGCGCATCTGTCGCCGTCGAAACAGGAGACCCTTCGAAAGGGATAGGTATCGGGGTGAATTTCTTCGGCTGCTACCTGCAGGTGGAGATTTCACGGCATCGGGTCACGCCCTCTACGGATTAAGGTTGAATCTTGAGGCAGCAATCAATCGCGACGGCAGCCTCGTGTAAAGTGCAGGGGCAGCGCAGTACGAGCCTTGACTGCAAGCGCTGGAGTCGGAGCGGAAGACACCGTTGGCTTCAGACTAAACCAGACTTGGACGTGCAACATTCGCACTGGGCGCAACGGATGGCAAATCGTGGCAGTTTCACCACCACTCAAAGGAGAGAATCAAATCCCCTTTCTCATTGGAGCCGCCCTTATCATCCTGGGAATTTCGATGGCATCCAACCTGGCAGGCCTTGCCGATCGAATTGCCAGCAGAAATGCCGAGACCGAGGAAGATTGGCTTATTGAAGCACACAAAATGAAGCGCCTTGGCGCATTTGCCGCCATGACGGGTGCGGCCTATATTGCCGGCGTTCTGATTTTGTTCTGAGTGTAATACTCCGCGCGTCTCCCTCGCCCACCAAGGAGTGTTCCTGCCGCCGTTTCGGCTGGCCGAGAACCTGACATTCTGCGCATGGCGACGGTTGAAACTCGCGACCACCGTGCCAGGTATGGCAACACCACTGTGCAGGCGTTCCCGCGCTGGTGCTGCCTCTGGTCCTGTACTCCAGCGATCCAGTAGCGCTCGCCGCAATAGGCGTGGGGGCGATCTGGTTCGGCACACGGTCGTCCCGTGTCCGGTATCGGGGAGAATTTCTCCGGCTGCTACCTGGGAACTCAAACACCCACCGGGAAGGAAGAAAGGGGCTTCGAAGGCGGTCGGTATGGGATGCCAGCCGGGCCTGAAGCCCATCGCGTTCGGTTGACAGGGTGGAGGACCGGAAGCGGCAGGTGCACGCCGGGCAACGTGGAGGGACGGCCTCCCATCAAGGCGGGCCTGTGGCTGGGGCCACCTGCACGATGATGCTTCTGGCCGCGATCGGGGCGCTACTGGCCGCGTGCCGCGTGCCGCGTGCCGCCAGGATCGTGCTGACCGCCACGCTGACGCTGTCCACGGTGGGCTACCTGCTGTTCACCCAGGTGCGCCTCGGATGCCAGTGCCCTGATACTGACCGGTTTCGGCCTCGTCTACCTCGGGCTCGGGGCGATCGCTGCCCTGGAACGGATCTGGTGGTCGGAGCCGCGCCGCCGGAGAAGGCCGATTCGGCCTCCGCGATGTCGGACACCGTGCAGGAACTGGGCCTCGCCCTGGGCGTCGCGATCCTGGGCAGCCTGGCCACCGCAGTCTGCCGCAGCCGCATCGCCGGTCCCCGTCGGCACACCCTCCGAGGGGGCCGCCGTGGCGGGCGACGGCCTCACCGGCGCGGCCTCGTCGGCATACCAGATGCCCGCCGGCTGGCTCGAACAGGCCGAGGGCGGCCACCTCCGGCCTGAGCACCGCCATGCTCGTCGCCGCGATGTGCACCCTGGTGCTCACGACCCTGTCTGCTGTCGTTCTGCGGAAGGTCGGCACTATCGGCGGCGACGAGGCGACGGTCCCGGCAGAGCCCACCAAGTCGCAAGTCTGACCGCTGCGGAATCCTCATCGGTGCCCAACGACGGGCGGTGCCGCCTTGGCCGGTGGAAGTCGATGGTCCTCGGCCACTCGGCGACCTCCGCGGCGACGTCTCGTACAAGCCGATGAAGAAGTGCAGTGCCGCCGGCGCACAGTCGTCGTCCTCGGCACGGTCACGGGCACCTACGGCCGCGAACGTGACGCCCACCCGTGGAACGTGTGGAACGAACCCGGCCCCGCAGAAACCGGACCCGCGGACAGTGAACAGGGCTTGACCAGCTACGCACTTGTGGTCGCCCCTCACCGAACGTGGAACCGCTCCCTCGCCCGGCCCGGTCGAACCAGGCAGTACCCACCGAAGGAGCCAATCCGACGGGCCGGTGAGGGCAGAGCGACCCGCCCGTGTCCAGGCCCGTAGGAGGCGGACCGATTCACCCGCACCGCGCACCTGGAAGTGTTCACTTCATGTCAGCGTGCCGAGCGGAAGCTGATGACCGCTCTACTGGCCGCAATAGCCAGGAAGATCAGCGCCACGCCGTTGTACCACTGTTCCGGCGACGCGTGGACCTGATCGACGTCGGCAAGGAACGCCGGGTTGAAGAGCATCTGCTGGTACAGGACCCAAGCCAGCGGAAGGGCGAACACCGCCTGAGCCGTGGCGTACAGCGAGGCGAGCCGCATGGTCCAGCCCTGCGCGGCAAGCCGGGCCAGCGAGACCGCGGCCAGGCCTACCAGCCCGAGGAGCACTGGCCAGATCCACCCCGACCACAGGGCCGGGTCGAGAACCGCGACTCGTTCACCCCCGCCCTCCGCCCCGTCGGTCCGGTAGGGCTTCGCGGTGTACTGCCAGATGATCAGCGTGAGCAGCAGCACGTCCCATCCCACCGTGGACAAGGCCATGATGCCGCCCTTGTCCGGCGACTGCCGGGCCTGGGGAAGGTCGTCGGGCGTCCAGCTCCTGGCGCGGGCCGTTGTGCCGTCACCGTGACGGACCCGCTCCGCGACCGCGAACACCACGGTGAGCACGGCAGCCATCTGGATCCCGAGCACCAGGCCGGTCACTGCGCCGGTCCGCACGGCCGCGACCTGGTCGCCGGTGTCCGCGAAGTGCAGCGCG
Organism: Streptomyces sodiiphilus; assembly: GCF_039529215.1. Lineage (NCBI taxonomy): Bacteria > Bacillati > Actinomycetota > Actinomycetes > Kitasatosporales > Streptomycetaceae > Streptomyces > Streptomyces sodiiphilus. The sequence goes on from NZ_BAAAMJ010000084.1 coordinate 25,082, forward strand.
GCCATCGCCAGGCTGAGCAGCGGCACCACGGCGCGCAGCAGTATGGCCAGCATGCGGATGTACGCCGGGAAAAGGTCGGGCCCGATCAGGCCCGGCCGGCGGTCGTTGTAGCGAGCGGCGTACCGTATCGGATCGCCCATCTCGCTCAGCACCTCGCGCTCCGAAGATCCAGGGTCGGACGCGCCACGTCCCTCCACGGCATCGGCGATGATGGTACGCAGCTCCGCGGCTATGTCGTCGCGCCGCTCGGCCGGTAGCCGACTCACGACCTCGTCCACGTATCGCTCTGTCAGCCTGCTCGTGCTCATCGGTTCTTCCTGGTCAGTTGTGCGATCGAGGTGACGAGATCCTGCCACTCACGCTCCAGTGCGGCCAGGATGCAACACACGTTACTGTGGGGCCACACTGAGCTTTCTCCATCCTCAGTTCGAGCTCGTCAGGTGCGAGGTGAGGAACGCTTGGACGTAGCTGGTGATGCGGGTGGTTGAGCACCGGAGTTTGCGGAGGAGTCGCCAGGACTTGAGGGTGGCGACGGCCTGCTCGACCAGAGCCCGGATCTGCGCGTGAGACCGGTTGACGGCCTTCTGGCTGTGGAAAGCGTCTCCCAGCGGCCCCAGTACGGGACACGGACCGTGCTCCCCGAGCCTCGGTACGCCTTGTCGGCCCAGCACGTGACGTCGGCGTCGGCGAGAGCACCGATGATGCCGTGCTCGCGCGCAGCCCGCACGTCGTGGCCCCAAGCCAACACCAACCGCCCTCCGCCAGGTTGGAACAGGCTCAGTGCTTCTCCACGGACGCTCTGGGCCGCCTGGATAGGAGCCTGGACCACCAGCAACGGCAGTGACGACTGCAGCGCAGACCCCTCTGCGGCCACTGTCGGAGGACCGGACGCCTACTGGCACTCCTACACCTACGACCTCACCGGCAACCGCACCACCGAAACCCGCCACGCCACCAGCACCGGGCACGACACCATCACCCGCGCCTACGACGTCGGCACACCCGGCCAGCCAAACCCCCAAGCCGTCCAGGCAGTCACCACCACCGGCGATCCCGACGACGGACAGGGCGAATACAGCCACGCCGGCGAAACCATCGCCATGCGCAATAATGACGGCATCAACTTCCTCTTCAACGATCCCCGGGGCACCGCACTCATCGCCGTCAGCTTCCTCGCCGGCCAAGGCGTCACCCGCCGCAGGCAACTGCCCTTCGGCGACGAACGCAACACCACTGGCAGCACCACCTGGCCCGGAGACAAGGGCTTCCTCGACGGCACCAAAGACCTCACCGACCTCACCCACCTAAGGGCTGTCCACGCTTCCTACGAGCTTGCATATCAGGGAGGCGGGAAGCCAGTCCTCAACAATAGCGGCCAGCATGTCGGATCCATAAAACTGGCAGTGGGCGCGGCATGGGGTGCCGAGGCCGCTTTCACGGCAAATGAGGCACGCGCTACTAGATTCTTCACCCTCGACAGGCACAGGAGAAGCACTATCAACTTCAGAGCGGCAAAGAAAAGAGAATGGCAATGATCGTCCTTGAAATTGCATTTTCCCCTCCTCTTGACAATCGGGCTCGGACTAATAGCAATGGATTACCGTGGATCAATAGATCGCTTCGCGAGTTTGATACCGTTTGCGGCTTTTGCTGACAAGCAAAACATACATAGAGGGATCGTGAAACATATGGCAGCCATTGGCTGCCTGGTCTCTTGCGGAATAACTCTAGTGTCTACCCTGGCCTGGCTATTTCCAGATAGATAGCAACCTCAGTTGATTGCGCCTCTCCGGATTGTCCGGCGGCTGTCTCGGTTGTCTCAGCTACTCAGTCCGCCCCGGGGGCAGGGGCTGTTGCGTGACCGCCATCCGTCCGGAAGGCCGGGCTGGTCCGGAGTCGGGGTGGCCGTCCCGGTTCGGGCAGGGGAGGAGCGCAGTGCAGGCACGGTCGCGGTGATCATGTGAGTGTCGAAGTCCCATAAACACTTGGCGAGCCCGTGCCTGCTCCTGCATCTTCTCCATGTCCACCGCGCTGGTGCAACTGGTCGATAGCGAACTGCAACTGGAGCGTTAGTATGCACATTGAAGATTTTGCATTTCTCCTCTTCTCCTCTGCCGCAATCTGGGTGGGAATAAAGGTCATCTTCAATATTGGAGGAACAGCTGACCGATGGAACGAACTCCAGCGCCGCAGCCTTGCCGAGCTGGTACCGCCCCATGCGCTATCGATGGTCAATGTAAGATTCTATGCAGCAGGGATTACGCTTATCGCTTTCGGCCTGTTCCTGATGAGCATTCTTAGCATCCTGGGTATCACAGAGGCCAAGAGACGAGGAATGGGGTGAGCGTAACGCGCTCGCGCATGGTTGGCGGTAGCGCACCGAGGGCCACTGGCTGGCCACTGTGCTCACATTCGCGTACTGCTGCCCAGCGTGGCGGTCTGCCGGTGAGGGCAATGCGGACAGTGCTTTCGCAAGTAGAGGCTCCTCAAGTTGAGGTTGAAGTAACAGCAGCTCACTATCTGGCCGTGCACGCTTCCTGCGAGCCTGCATATCAGGGAGGCGGGAAGCCAGTCCTCAACGATAGCGGCCAGCATGCCGGCTCCATACAGGTGGCAATGGGCGCCGGATTGGGCACCGAGGCTGCTGTCATTGCAAATGAGACACACGTTACCAGATTTTTCACCCTCGGCAGGCACAGGAGAAGCCCTATCAACTTCAGGGCAACAAAGAAAAGAAAATAACAATGATCATCCTTGAAATCGGACTTTTCCTCCTCATGGCAATCGGGTTCGGATTTGTAGCAATGGATTACCGCGGATCAATAGAGCGCTTCAGGAGCATAATATCGTTTGCATCCTTTGTCGACAAAGAGAATATACACGGGGGATTTCCGAGGCAAATGGCAGTCCTCGCCTGCCTGTTCTTCTGTGGCATGACTCTAGCGTCTACCCTGGCATGGCTATTCTCAGACAAATAGCAACCTCAGTTGATTGCGTCTCTCCGGATTGCTTGACGGCTGTCTCGGTTGTCTCAGCTACTCGGTTCGCCTCGGTAGGGAATCCTCGCAAGCGTGCGGAGCGGCGTGTTCTTGTCGGCTCATTGGGCCCGAGCAAGCTGCAAGCCCTCGGCCCGGCACCAGATGGAGGTCCCTCACAACCGGCATGCGCCGATATCTCTGGGAGAGTCCGACGACCTCAAGCGAGCATGCGAAATGTTCCGAGCCCTGGCCCAACGGCCAGGGCAGTCGGCCATGCCGGTGCCAGGCTGCTTGGTACGGGGTGGACCTCAAGAGCGCCGCATTGACGTATGTGTACACCTCAGACCTCTCATGGACTTCTACTCCCCGGTTGGCCAAGCGCCCGGTGCCTCCCACGGAGGCGGTCGGCACCCAGGGCTCGAGCATTCTCATGATCCGGTCATGATGAGGTCGAGTGCGTGGTCGGGGTGGGACCGGTAGTAGTCGGTTGGGGCGGCCATGTTGTCCCATCCGGCCAGACGGGCGAGGGCGATGGCAGTGTTGCGGAAGCTGGCCATTGTTCTGGGGACGGTGCCGGTGTGGACGTGGCTGGCGTCTTCGGCGAAGGTGCGGTAGCGGACGTGGTGATGAGCCTCGATAGCCCAGTGCCCGCGGATGATCTGTGCCGACCGAGTGGGGTCGGCGTCCTGGGCGGTGTGGTTGGTCAGAGAGTAGAGGCGTTCGAGGGTGACTTTGCCGGTGCGTAGGTCGCGTCGTCGGCGCACGATCTGCAGGGCCTGGACGGCGTGGGGGAAGGCGGGCCGGTGCGGCACGGTTGCGGCTTTGAGGCGGCGGATCTCGTCGCGTCCGTGCCCACGCTCGCGGCTGCGTGTCCCCAGTGGGATGTCGCTCCAGGGCAGTGTGCGCAAGAACGCTGCCGGCTTCGGGCGGTTGTCCTTGATCAGTGCGACGTAATGCGCGTTCTTGGTCTCGACGAGGAAGCGAGCGTGATCATGCTGGGTGTGGAGCGCGTCGAAGGTGACGGTCCTGCCGTTCAGGTCCAGGCCGCTCAGCAAGGGCTTGAAGCTGGTGATCTCACTGCTCCTGCCGGCCACTGCTGCTGGTTCAGCGTCAGTCATCGGCTGTGGATGATCGCCGGGGACCAGGTGGACCGCCCGCTGTCCGGCAGTGCGCGAGCCGCGCAGCGTCTTTCCGTCCAGGGCCACGGGCTCACCGGGGTCGGCGTGCTGGGCCAGCCAGGCTCCGACCGCTTTGTCCAGGGCATCGCCGTCAAGGCGGGCCGGCAGCCGGCAGCCGGTGCTGGCGCGGGGCACAGCCCGCAGGCCGAGACGGGCGTGCGGGTGGGGTGGGAGTCCGGCGGTGAAAGCGGGTGATGGCCGCGAGGGTGCGGGCACCGCCGAGGACCGCCAGAGTGCACACCGCCAGAACGGAGCCCAGACGGAAGCGGCGTCCCTGGCGACGCCGCGGATCGGGCAGCTCGACCAGTACGTCGGCGACATCGACGGCCCGGCAGGGGTCAGCGCGAGGTCGAGGGAGGCGACCGCATCGTGGCCGCGGTGGCGCTGCAGCGGTGATCGAGGAAGATGGCATCAGAAGCGGTTGTTGGTGATGAGACGTCAGACACCTTGATCATCAACGACCGCTTCTGTCGTTCCGCGACCGGCCCCGCAGAACAGCGGGCAAACCCGACCACACGCTCAACCGCGTCGCTCCTCACGGCGTCCAGCCCGCACAGCTGCTCGATCAGCGCCTCCCGAAGCGCGCTGATCTGGTCTCTTCAGTCCCGCTCGATTCAGCCGATTGGAGTTCCGTCACGCAAGTAGCCCTTCTCGTCACACTTCGTGGTCTATCGCGACCTTAACCCTGCGGTCGCCATGGGGACTTGCAATGAGTCAGGCTCGGGCCGGGCGCCTCCCGCCCTTGGGTGTCGTGGCCTGGCAGGGAGCGAGCGGATCAGCTCACTTCAGCCTCGACGCTCACAGCCACCTTCCCGGCACAGCTCTCAGAGGCCGGATGAGGCGCTCCCGGTACGTCAGGTGCTCGGGGTTGGCCTTGAGGTGCCGGACGATCCAGGCGCCCGCGGCCTCCGAGGTCTCCTCCTCCGGGCCGAATTGCTCGCACACCGCGCACTCCGCGGAGAAGGACAGTGGTTCGGCGTCCGGTTCCTCGTCGGCGACGATGTGGTGCTCCCGGAAGCGGTAACTTCTCCGCCGACCGCAGGGCTCATCACCCTTCCGGGCTGCCGGTGTGAAGTTCACAGGGGCGGTCATGTGGCTGCCTCCTCCCGGCCACCCGTGAGGGGGAACCGAATCCAGACCGACTTGCCGCCGGGGAAGCAGACGTAGCCCCAGTCCGCAGCCGTCGAATGCAACAGCCACAGCCCGCGCCCGCTTTCGGCATCCCAGTCGGGGACTCTTATGGCGGGTACCGCCGTTGACCGATCGAGCACCTGGAGGCGAGCAAAGCCACCCCCGCACTCGACCACCAGCCGACATCGGGGGTCGGCGACGTGCTTGACCACGTTGCTCAGCAGTTCCGAAGCCGCGAGGCGGGCCAGGTCAACGGCGCTCCGGTCACCGCCCTGTGCCGCTACCGCTGCCGCGGCCTTGTTGCGCCACCGCTCGATGGTGCGCGGATGCGCAGTCAAGCCCCATGCGCACGTGTCGTCCTCAGATTCGTGCGTGGTGACGGTCACGGGATCCCTCCTGCCGAGTGAGCGCACACGAGCTGGCCGAGCACGGCCATCGATACGCAAAGCGATACACCGACTCCGGTGCGTACCGACGGCAGCATGGGTCACGTGACCTGTCACGCGCAAGGGCACGTGTAATTCTTCCCTCTGGCGGGTGATCGGAAGGCTCTTCCCGGGCTTACGGCAGGGCCGCAGAGCGGTACCCTGACTACGGCCCGCAGCGGCAGGCCGGGGAGGAGGGCTGTGTCCGTCGACGTCAACACCAACGCGATCTTCGCCATGCGCGATGTGGGCGAGGAACTGCAACGTCTTCGCAGGCGGGCCGGCCTTCGTCAGGACGATGCGGCGGCAAAGCTGCAGGTGACGCGGTACACCGTCAGCAAGTTCGAGAGGGGCCGCTCCTTTCCGACGGAGCGGCAGCTCGGCTTACTCCTGGGCCTGTACGACGCCAGCACCGATGAGCGAGCGTCCCTTGAGGCCAAGATCGAGCAGGGCAAGTCGTACGGTCGAGCGTGGTGGGAGGAACAGCGGTTCCGCAGGGTCTTCCACGGGGACTCCTACCGCTACTTCTACGTCGAGGATGCCGCCGAACGGCTGGCAAGCCACTCCGGCACATACGTACCGGGCCTTCTCCAAACCCGCGAGTACGTTGAGGCGATCGCCGCCTTCGGGAAACGGAACGAGAGCGCCGAAGACCGGCACGTCTTCATCGAGTCACGGACCAAGCGTCAGGCGATCCTCACTCGGCGGAATCCGGTGGTACTGGACGCACTGTGTCTGGAGGCGGCTGTTCGAGCTGTAGTTGGCGGCGCGCCCGTCATGCACCGCCAGATCCAGCACTTGATCACGATGGCCACCCGCCCGAACATCACCTTGCGCATCATCCCGCACTCCGCCGGCGCCCCCAGCATCTCAAGTGCGCCGTTCACCATCGTCGACTTCCCCGGAACGGTGAACCGCAGCGTCGTCTCCCAGGAGAAGATGACAGGCGAGATGCTGCACGATGACCCCGCCGAGGTCAGGCAGGCCCGGCGAAGGTTTCAAGACCTTGCTGAGCACGCGCTGACTCCGGAGAAGACTATCCAGTTCTTGCAGGCTATGGAGAAGGAAGCCCCATGAACCGCGACAAGGAACAGCTCTACACTGCGTCTCTCGATGGCGAGTGGGTGAAGTCTTCCTTCAGCAACGGCAGTAGCGACAACTGCGTGCAGCTCATGGTTATCGACGGCGGCGTCGCCGTGGGGGACTCAAAGCGGCCCGACCTCGCCCCCCTGAGGTACACGCGATCCGAGCTCGCCGTGTTCGTGACAGCGGTCAGGGCCGGCGAGTTCGATCACCTCACACAGCGCTGACGCCGCCCGCCGTCGGGCCTCTGACGTCTTCGTCACTTCGGCTTCTCAGTCTCGGTCTCGATCTCGATCTCGGTCCGCAGGGTGTCGCCGCGCAGCGCCTTGTCCGTGACCCGTCCGATGACCGCGGTGGCTCCCGCGTCCACGGCGCCTCCGACGATTCCTCCCAGGATGGGGACCCCCTTGGCGAGCGTGATGGTGGCGCGCTTTGTCCCGTACTTCGCGACGAGGTGGAACCCGACCTTCTTGTTGACGGCGTGGAGCGCGGCTATCGGGATCTTCTTGATCATCTGTTCGCCGAGCTTCTGACTGACTTTCACTCCGAAGGCCGCCAGGACGTTCTGGGTGCTCATCCCGATCGCGAGCATCATCACGACAGTCCGTGCATGCGGATCGCGGACGTCCCACCCCCGAAGGTGCGCGATGGAACCGGCCATCCGTAAGTTGATGGTGACGGACGCGGCCACGTTCGCAGGAAGCATCACGCCTGCGGTGACCAGGCCTCCGAGTCCGGTGACGAACCCCTGAGTCCCGGCCGCGGCCACGGACTCCTTGATGAGGCGGGCGACGACTGCGTCGACGTCGTCCCGCATGTCTTCGGGAGAACGTCGCTCCTCGTCCTCGAGGGCCCGGTACTCGTCGCCCTGTCGACGCGAAAGGCGAGCCTCGGCCCAGGTCACCGACCCTGTGATCGGGCCCGCGCCGTTCACCATGACCTTCTCCGCGAGATCAGCGACCCACCGCCCGGTCTTCTCGACCGCTCCCTCGTCAGGAGTCTTCTCCTCGGCCATCACACACCCCTTCCGGGAGCGCCCCACGCGTCCCGCTCTGCTGCGGCCGGCGAGGGACTCCGGCCGTCGGTGCAATGCCGCGGGCGGTTGATGCCGCGCCCCCTTGCTCCCGCCCGCCTGCCTTTTCCTACCGCAAGTTCTTCGTCGCGTCGTCTCCACGAGCCGAAGCGGCTACACCTTCCCACACCGTGAAAGCGCCGTCAAACTACCTGCTCGTACTTGTGCGTGCTCGCATCAGGGGGAAGGGGCGGGGCCTGCTGTCTGGGTCGTCCCGCAGCCGGCTTCCACCAGGAACGGGCTCGGCCGGCCGGTCCACGAGACGTACAGGCCGTCCCGGGCACGGGTACAGGCGACGAACAGCAGGCAGCGTTCCGCGGCGAGGTCGGCCTCGTGCTGCATCCGGTCGACATCCTCGGGGGTGATGGCCGAAGGGTTCGGCAGGGCCCGGTCATTGACGCCGACAACGGCGGTGTAGCGGTACTCGAGCCCCTTGAAGGTGTGCATGGTGCCCACGTTGACCGCGTCGTCGGTGCGGGCGGCTCCCGCGCGGACCCGGCTGGCGGGGACACCGGCCGCGATCAGGCGGTCCCTGACCTTCTCGCAGGTCTTGCGGAACCGCGCGCAGATACCGATCTCCCCGTACGCGGCGCCACCGTCCACCCAGGCGCGCACCTGCTCTGCCAGGGTGTCGAGTTCGGCCTCCTCCGTCTGAGCCGCGTGGACGCGCGGCCCTGAGCCGTGCAGGGCGGAGCCGTACCCGAGCAGGGTGTCGTGCCGTCCGCTGTCGGCCAGTTCGGCGTAGGGGCGGCCGAGCAGGAGCCCGGTGGCCCAGCTGAGGATCTCCTGGGTGGAACGGTAGTTCTTGCGCAGCTTGACCGACCGGCCGGCGACGTTGATGCCGAGGGACTTCAGCGACACCCGGTTGTCGTAGATCCGCTGGTGCGGGTCGCCCGCGATGAACAGGTCGTCGGGGCGTCGCGGGACAGCCGCGCGAAGCATCCGCCACTGCGCCGGGTGGAGGTCCTGGGCCTCGTCGACGACGACATGCCGGTAGCGCGGCCCCTGCCCGGTCAGCAGGTCGGTGGCCTCCCCGCAGGTGCCGAGGTAGGTGCGCAGGCCGTCCTCGGCCAGGCGCCGGGTGAACTCCTCCACGGTCCGCCACACCAGCGCCCGGGCGGAGGCCGGCAGCGCGCTGCCTCGGCCCCGGCGCTCGCAGCTCTCGTACTCCTCCCGGCCGCGGATGTCCTGGGCGAGGACGACGTGCTTGTACTCCTGGGCGAGGAACTGCGGGGTGCCGGTGAAGCCGGTGGCCTCGGCGGCCTGCTCCCACCGGGCGGCCTCTTCGTAGCCGTTGACCGGCCGGCGAGAGGTGTTGACCACACGTCCGGCGAAGGCATCGACGGTCATGACGTCGACCCGGTTGCGCAGGTCCGGATCGTCGACGAGCAGGGAGAGCCCTTGGTTGAGGGAGTCCACGAGGGCGTTGGTGAAGGTGGTGAGCAGGATGCGGTCTCCGTCGCGCAGGTGCCGCAGCAGGTGCCGCACCCGGTGGAGGGCGACGACGGACTTGCCGGTGCCGGGCCCCCCGGTCACCTGGGCCGGACCGGAGTAGGACGCCCGGTAGGCGACCTTGTGCTGGGCGGGGTGCAGGAAGACCCGCCACGCCGCGAAGGGCTTCTCGAGGATGTCCCGCAACTCCTCGGACGCGGTGACCAGCGCGATGCGCGCCCGGCTGTGCCGGATCGCCGTCTCGTAGTCCCGCGTGTCCACCGGGTGCGCCGACGCCTGGAGCGCGGGTGCCACGATGTCCTGCCAGACCTCCTCCACCGTGCAGCCCGAGGCGAGGTACTGCAGCACCTCGCGCTGGTCCTGCGGGAGCAGCGGCGCGAAGACATCCAGCTGCTCCTGGTCGACGATCGACCGGGCCTGCCGCAGCGTCTCGTCGTCGATGCCGAGGGCCTTCAGGTCCCCGTCCGAGAACGGGGCGAACAGCCGCTCCTTCGACGAGTCCCCCGCCACCCGTTCGTACGCGGGCGTGATCTCGTCCAGGGTCGCCGCGTCCCGGATCTCGACGGCCCGTGTCACCTCGTTGATGCTGGACTTCTGTTTCTTCGCCCAGGCGATTGCCTTGTCGTGCTGCATGACCCGCAGCAGGACGAAGGTGTCCCCGGAGGCCGGGGCGAGGACCACACCGCGCCAGAACTGGTCGATGCGGATGGTACGGATCTGCTTGTCCCGCGCGTTCGTCAGGCTCTCCAGCTTCAGTCCCGGGTCCTTGAAGAGCTGGTCGAGACTGAGCCGGTCGAACTTCTCCCAGGCGTCCATGACCCCCTTTCTGACCGAGGGCTGGAGCTTGGGGAGTTCGGCGAAGAAACCGATGGCGAGAGCGAGTTGCGGCATGTCTTGGTTGCTTTCCTGAGCCCGGGTCGGCGGTCTTCCATCGGTTGAGCGTGGTGTCTTGTCCCCGCCTCCGTCACTCTCGGCCGGGTTCGTCCTCGGCGGACTCGAGTTCGTCGAGTGCGCGCCACGCCAGGTCCGCGAGGGTCTCGCCTGTCGCGGTCGCCCACCGGGCCGTGCCCTGGTTGGCCACGGGCCGCTTCTCCCAGTTCGCGAGCTCCCACATCCGGGTGATCAAACCGGAAGGCGAGTACTGTTTGCCGTCGGCCGCCCAGAGGAGCGGCTTGGTCCGGTGGCTGACCCAGGTGGCCCGTGCGCGCCGTTCGTCCTCGGCGAGCCAGTCCCGCAGGGCCTCCTCCTCCAGCGGGTACCCGGCCTTGAGAGTGAGTGGCTCGCCGTCTCCGAGTACCTGCTTGTCGATGAGCACGGAGACGGCGTTGGGGCGACGGCGCTTGCGGGATGCCTTGGCCCGGCGGTACTTGTCCGGGGCCTTGGCACGGGCGCCGTTCGCGATGGTGCCGAGGACATGCTCGGAGAGCTCACGGCATCGCGCGACGTCCGAGCACACGGCCCGGATCTGCGAGCGCTCCGTGAACAGCTCGTCGATGGACGCGACCACCACGGGCAGCAGCCGCTCGACGAGGTCCGCGGTCTTCGCCGTGGCGTCCTTGGACCATTCCAGTCCGGGGTCCGGTTCGTCGATGGCCTCGGTGTCCAGCAGACGGAACACCAGGTGGGCGATCAGGAAGACGCCGTGCTCGGTCAGGGCCGCGCCACGTCCTTCGTAGCGGCTGCGCAGTCCGTACAGGGTGCGGCGGACCTCGCGCAGCACCTGCACCGCGTTCCACAGCAGGTAGGCGCCCGGCTGCGGCCGGAAGAGGACGTCGTAGATGCCCTGTGACCCCCGCTCCCAGAGCACGTCGAGCGTCACTCCCATCCGGGCCGCGTACTGGACGTCGCTGTGGGCACAGGCCAGTGCGCAGGCGGCCTCGACCACTGAGCAGCCGGTCTGCTCGGGTGGTTCGAGCTCGCTGCGCCGCACGCTGTAGTCCAGTCCGAGCTCGGCCCGCATGTCGTCGAGGATCGCCGCCTGGACCGGGTCGAGAGCGATGAAGTCCCGGGCTTCCACGCTGTTCTGCCGGTTCGTCGCCTTGGTCGTCTCCTTGGCGAAGTCCTCGGCGCTGCCTGTCACGATGATGCGCACACCGATCTGTGCCTCTGCCGCGGACCCGTCGGCCGCGAGTGCCTCGGCCACGGACCGGACGGTCTGTGCGCCGTTCACCACGCTGGCGTTGTGCAACGTGAGTGTGAGCGGATGGTGGTGCGGAGCGCGCCTGTTCTGCTGAGCCTTCTCGACCGAGTCGCACAGCACGGTGATGCCGTTGTTGAAGTACCAGAAGTAGGAGGGCTCCTGGGTGAGCGTCTCGATGAGGGCGTTGTTGATCGGGGTCCGGCCGAGCGGGTTGCGGATGTTCAGGTTGAACAGGTCGGAGCCGGTCTCGGCCCATGCGGCGACCTCTTCGGCCGTGACGACACCCTGGTAGGACTCGTACGGGGAGTTGATCCCGAACCAGGGGAAGAGAGTCGCGGTGAGCCGGACGGGCTCGGGCGTGAGGTCCTTCCGGACCGAGGACCAGACCTCGGGGGCCAGGATGATGCGGTGGTCGAGGATCTCGCCGTAGCGGTTGAACTCCTTCTCGCCGTTGGCCAGGGCGTCCTGGAAGCCGACCCCGGGCTCGTCGGGCCGCATCAGGACGACGACCTGCGTCACCGGTACGGGTCCCCGGTCCATGACGGTCTTGGCGTGCTCGGCCAGCTGTTGGCCTCGCGGGTTGAACGGGGCGAAGTCCTCGTCGTCGATGAGACGCAGGCCGGCGAGGAGTTCCAGCACCGCGTTCCGGTCGGCCCTGGCCTTCCCCTCGGGGCTCCACTTCGCCTGCACCAGATACACGTGGGGCTGGGGGCCGTCCACCACCGCGATGGCGTCGATGCCCTGGTCGGCGTGCCCGTCGATGACACACCGGGCCGCCTCCTGCGGGCTGAAGCCGGTGACGATGCGCACGGCCTGTGCGGTCAGTGCCCGCGACAGCAGCCGCGGCTCCTGCTCGTGGTCAGGCTTGCCTTCCAGATCGCTGACGTCCAGAAGACCCCCGTACACCTTCTTCAGAGCCCCGCCCACCTGGCGCACCTGGGTAGCCACACCCGGCGTCGTCTCCCGGTCCTTCTTCACGCTCACGCCTTTCGTCCCCTCCTGCCGGCACGGTGCAGCATGGACATGCGGCGCTGCTGCCCCTGCCGGCGTGATCGTTCCATGATGTCGCGAACTCCCGGCGCGCGCCGGGGGTTTCGGCCTCAACGGTGATGACCGGATCAGGGGGTGGGACCGTCGAGATCCAGCCGGATCACGGCCAGCGTCTCGGCCACCTCGGCGGCCAGCTCGTCGTCCGGGCCGAACACCACGCACAGGTCGGCGTGCAGCGGCTCCAGGACGGCGAAGGCGTCGGCGGCCCGCCCTTGCGCGAGCAGCAGCATGCCGATGTCGCGGCGCAGTTCCACGGCGTTCTCGCTCACGTCGCCGTCGACGGCGCGGACGGCGTCGAGCACGCCGTGCAGCCCGGTCAGCGCCTCGGTCACCTGGCCGAGTTCGCCGCGGCAGCGCGCCGCCTGGGCCCGGCACTCCAGTGCTTCCTTGCTGGTGTGTCCGCCGATCCGCCCGTAGGCGTCGGCGAGCGCCTCGAACTCCGGCAGAGCGGCCCGGTGGTCACCGGCCAGCTGACGGCTCACCGCCCGCCAGGCACGCAGCCGCAGGACCGCCTTGCTCTCCGAGCCGAGGGCCCGCGCGGCCGGCTCGATCCGCTCGCCCACCACCTCGGCGGCCTGCGCGTACCGCTCCTCCTCCATCAGCGCCACGTAGTGCGCGTAGACCTCGCGGATCTCCTCCCGCAGCGCTTCCCGCTCGGCGGCGGGGACGGCGGGCGGCGCGTCCGGCCCGGCCGCGGGCACGGCGGGCCGGGCGCCGCCCGCCGTTCCGGCGCGGAAGCGGGGCGCGTACGGGTTGCGGAAGATCCCGGTCGGGTCGGGTGCCCCGGCTGGTCCTCCCTCGACGGGCGCGGACTCCTCACCGGGCACCGGCAGTAAGGGCCGCAGCCGCTCGTACACCTCCTGCACGTCCGCCGGCCGCGCCTCGGGGGCCTTGCGGAGCAGGTGCAGGACGAGCTCCTCCAGCGCCACCGGCACATCGGCCCGCAGCCGCCGTAGCGCTGTCGGCGCCGCATTGACGTGCTGCGACATCAGCTGCCACTCGCTGTCCCCGCTGAACACTTTCTGCCCGCAGAGCAGTTCGTGCAGCACGCAGCCCAGCGCGTAGAGGTCGGTGCGCGGGGTGACCCGGCCGCCGCGCACCTGCTCGGGTGCCATGTACTGGTGGGTCCCGATCGGGCTGCCCGTGGCGGTGAGCTTGGTGACGTCGGTGCGGAGCATGGCGGCGATGCCGAAGTCGAGCACTTTCACGGTGCCGTCCCCGGCGACCAGGATGTTGCCCGGCTTGAGATCACGGTGCACCACGGGCACGTCGTGCGCGTGGGACAGCACGGTCGCCACCTGCGCGGCCACCGCCACCGCCCAGCTGACGGGGAGGAGACGCTCGGGGTTGACGTACCTGGTCAGCGGCACCCCGTCGACGAGCTCCATCACCAGGAACAGCTGCTCGTAGGACTCGTCGAGATCGGCGTCGTACACCTGCGGCACGCCCGGGTGCTGGATCCGCGCGGTGATCCGCGCCTCGCGCCGGAACCGTTTCTCCAGCTCCTCCGCCAGGTGCGGCGAGGTGACGGCCTGGGGACGGATCAGCTTCACGGCGACCGGCCGGTCCAGCACGCCGTCGTAACCGCGCCAGACGTCCCCCATGCCACCGTGATCGAGCTGCTCCAGCAGCTCGTAGCGTCCCGCGATCCGCCGCACGTCCGGCACCTGGTCCCGTCCTCGCCTCGTCGAGTCTCTTCGCAGTGGTCTTCGATCTGACCGGTCATCAGTCTCGCAGGCGCGCGCTCGGCCCCGAGGCATGTTCACGGCTGCCCCCCGGAGGCCCGCCGGGCGCCGCGCCCGCGGGGCCTGCCTTCGACGGCGGGGCCGGTGCGACACGCGCCCCGGCCCCCGGCCGTGTCAGAAGTCGTCCAGCCCTTCCTCCCGGCGGATCATCCGCCAGGCCGCACGGCGGGCGCTGCGGTCGAGGTTGGACTTGAAGTCCCGGTCCGTCCCGAAGTACCGCTTGCCGAGCGTGTCAATGGTGGAGACATGGTCCATCATGTTCTCCTCGAACTTCTTGTCGAAGACGACGCCGAAGTTCTCCTCGTCGTTGACCAGGGCGGCGGCACGGACCTTCGGGTCCTTCTTCGTGGCGTTGAAGGCCGGGAGGACGTCCTCCTCGGTGAACTCCGTGCCGAACTTCGCGTTGAACCTCTCGATCAGCTCGGACAGCAGAGACTTCTCGGCCTCCTTCCCGCCGCCGGCCCCGTCACCGAACCCCTTGAGTTCGGCTGGGCCCTCCGGGACCAGGGACTTGTCGTGCTCGCCGGTCTTCTCCACGCGCAGGTGGCTGAGGTCGACCTCTCCTATGTCGACACCGCCGTCCGCGAGGCGGGGCAGCCGGTTGAGCAGGTAGCGCCCGTACAGGTACAGCCGCTCCAGGTCGGCGTCCCGGTAGGGCACGATCTGCGCGAGGAAACCGTACTTGCGGACGTAGTCGTTGAGGTGGGCCCGGAACTTCTCGGCGTCCTCGACGTCGTCCTCCTCCTCGCTCTCCAGGAGGGCGCTGAAGCGGGTGACGGCGGGGGAAAGCAGCCGGTACAGCTCTGCGTGCAGCTTCTCCCACTTGGCCTGGGAGCCGCCGGCCTTCTCCTGGGCGGCGAAGTACGCGGCGACGAACTCGTCCATGTCCTGCTCCGAGATGACCGGGGCGGACATGACGCGGCTCTGCGCCGTGTAGAGGAGGTTCGGGTCGGAGGGCAGGGTGTGCGCCTCCTCGAAGTACGGGCGGAAGGCGTCCTGGATGTCCTCGGCCTCGTTGACGAAGTCCAGGACGGCCAGGTCGGCCTGCGACTTGCGGTCGGCGGTCCGGTTGAGCCGCGAGAGGGTCTGCACGGCCGCGATGCCGGTCAGCGTCTTGTTGACGTACATCGTCGTGAGGAGCGGCTGGTCGAAGCCGGTCTGGTACTTCTCGGCGACGACGAGGATCCGGTACTCCTGCTGCCCCTTGCCGCCGGCCCTGGCGGCTTTGTCGTCAGCGCGGGTGTAACCGAACGCCTTGGGCAGCCGGCTCTCCGGCAGGCCGCCGTTCTCCTTGCTCTCGGTGGTCTCCTCGCTGTCGATGGTGAGGGAGCCGGAGAAGGCCACCAGGACGCCGAGGTCCGGATACTTGGTGTCGTACGCGCGGTCGGCGATGTAACTGCGGAGGGCCCGGGCCATCTGCACGGCGGAGTGGCGGGAGGCCGTGACGACCATGGCCTTGGCCCGCCCGCCGAGCCGGCCGCGGGTGTGGGCGACGAAGTGCTCGACGATCACCTGGGCGTGCTGCGACACCGTGTGCTCGTGCATGAGCGCGAACCGGGCGAGCAGGCTGTTCGCCTTGGAGGGGTCGACCTCCTTCTCGTCGCGGTTGAGGTTCGCGAGCTTCCAGTAGGTGTTGTAGGTGACGTAGTTGCGCAGGGGGTCGAGGATGAAGCCTTCCTCGATGGCCTGGCGCATGGAGTAGGTGTGGAAGGGCCGGTAGACGGTCTCGCCGTTCTCGACGCCTTCCGTGCCGAAGAGTTCGAGGGTCTTGGCCTTGGGGGTGGCCGTGAAGGCGAAGTAGGAGAGGTTGGCGGCCCGGGAGCGCTCGACGGCCTTCGCCTTCAGCTTGTCCTCCACGGCGACGGCGGTGGCGCCCTGGTCGTCGGAGTCGGCGTCCAGGCCGAGGTCGCGCAGGGCGGCCTTCACGGCGGTGGCCGCGTCGCCGGACTGGGAGGAGTGTGCCTCGTCGACGATGACCGCGAAGCGGGTGCCCTTGATCTCGGTCGGGTTGGCCTTGATGTAGTTCAGCAGCGCGGGGAACGAGTGCAGGGTGACCGTGACGATCTTCCCGGTGTCCCGGGAGAGAGCACGGGCGAGCTGCTCGCTCTTCGCGCCGTGCTTCTCGTCGACCTTCACGACCAGGCCGTCGGTCTGCGAGAAGCCGCCGACCGTCTCCCGGAGCTGGGCGTCCAGGTTGCGGCGGTCGGTGATGACGATGACCTTGTCGAAGACGGGCTCGCCGGGCCTGATACGTCCGTCGGCGACGGCCTCGGGGGCCAGCGCCGCCGGGTCGGTGTCGGCATGCAGATCACTGAGCCGGTGAGAGAGCCAGCCGATGGTGTTCGACTTGCCGGAGCCGGCCGAGGCCATGATCAGGTAGTTCTGGCCGGCGCCGTGGGTGGCCGCGTGGGCGGTGAGCTTACGGACCACGTCCCACTGGTGGAAACGGGGGAAGATCGTCGACTTGGCGGTGCCGCCGCCGGGCGTCTTCTGCTTCTGCTGGTGCACGAAGCGCTGGAGGAGGTCCAGCCAGTTGTCCCGCTGCCACACCTCTTCCCAGAGGTAGGAGGTGGCGTACGTGCCGTGGGCGGTGGGCGCCGGGTTGCCGGCCCCGCCGGGCTCGCCGGGACCGTTCGAGCCGGTGTTGAACGGCAGGAACTGGGTGTGCTTCCCGCGGAGCTGGGTGGTGACGAAGACCAGGTCCGGGTCGACCGCGAAGTTCGCGAGGACGCGGCGCGCGAAGATCAGCTCGGTCGGGTCGCGGTCGGTCCGGTACTGTTCCTTGGCCTGCTCGACGCCCTGCCCGGTGAGCGGGTTCTTCAGCTCGGCGGTGGCGACGGGGATGCCGTTGAGGAACAGGGTCAGGTCGAGGCGGTGACCCCAGTCCGCCTGCTTGGTGGCATAGGGCAGCTCGCGGACGACGGTGAGACGGTTGGCCCGGTAGCCGTCGAGGACGGAGTCCGCGGAGATGAGGTTGGGCCTGAAGTAGGCGACGCGGAGACGGACACCGCGGTCCTTCACCCCGTTGCGGAGCACGTGGAGCAGCCCGTCGTCGGAGATGGCCCGGTCAAGGCGCTGCGCGAAACCACGCTGCGCCTCGTTCGGGTTGCCGCCGTAGACGGTGAGGAGTTCGTCCCACTCGTCTGCCTGGGTCGCGCCGATGAAGGTGAACAGCTCGTTGGTGTCCAGGCCGAGATCGGGTCGGTAGTCCTCCGGGTTCGTCTCCCGCCAGCCACGCTCGCAGAGAGCGGCGACGATGGCGGAACCGAAGGACGACTCGTCGTGCACGGGCATTCCTACTTCCCCCTGGTCCCTGTGATCAGATAGCTGACGTCCTGAACGAACTTTCGGAAGGAACGCGAATTCTTCCCGGCGAGATCCAGGTCGAAGGCATCCGCGAGAGCCGCCTGGTCGACACGCGGCCGATACTTTCCCTGGTCGGCCCGCTGGTGGGACAGCCACCCCTTGCAGTCCCGCCGAGTCTCGTTGTCCTCCGGTACCTTCAGCCCTTCGGGCAGACCGGCCCGACCGCCCAGCGACGGTGCGGCGGCCAGGAACCATGATTCGAACTCGCGGTTGGCGAGGACGACCGCGACGCGGAGCCCGGGCCGTACCGCTTTGGCTCGGCGCAGTAGTTCCGGCCCGAACGTCGCCGGGCAGTCGTCGTCGGCGTCGATGACAACCAGGACGCCTCCGTCGCACGGACTGGGAAGTCCACGTGCGACCACCTCGATCGCGGCTTCCATACCCCCCTGTTTCACCAGCCGACCCCGCCCGACGAGGAAGGGCCGACGTACGTCCGCGTTCCAGATCTGCTCCTGGTACAGCATCCGCCGCACTAAGGGCTGTCCCGTAAATGATCTACGGCATGCTCGAT
>NZ_BAAAMJ010000085.1:0-4986 GCF_039529215.1 Streptomyces sodiiphilus
CCGGGCCAGGGCCGTGGCGGCGGCCGCGGTCGCCACCGCCGACACCGGGACCAGCGCCGTCGTCAGCCACGGCCACAGGCCGGCTGCCGCGCCGATGAGGATCAGTACCAGAGCGTACGGCAGCAGGACCGCGATCCGCAGACCGTGCCGCCACGACCGCCGGACGGCGGTCCGCAGCCGGGCCGAACGCTGCCAGGGCAGCGGAGCAGCCAGGAACCAGACGAGAGCGAACAGCCCGAGGGCGGGCCAGAACAGCCGCGCGTACAGTACCGCCTGGGCCATGAACTCCAGTTGCGCGGCCAGCAGCAGAAGCGGCGCGCTGACCGCGTAGAAGAGCAGCGAGAACTGGATCCGCTCCCGGCTGAGCCCGCCCAGCAGCATGCTGAGCACCGTCAGCCGCACCGTGAGAACGGCCAGCAGCAGCACGGCGAACTCCGGCAGGGACCGGGCCCGTGCCAGCAGCACCCGCAGGTCGGC
The DNA here is from genome assembly GCF_039529215.1 of Streptomyces sodiiphilus. Lineage (NCBI taxonomy): Bacteria > Bacillati > Actinomycetota > Actinomycetes > Kitasatosporales > Streptomycetaceae > Streptomyces > Streptomyces sodiiphilus. The sequence goes on from NZ_BAAAMJ010000085.1 coordinate 478, forward strand.
GAACAGGTCCGCAGGAGGCAGCGCCACCAGGTGCGGCAGCCCGGGCCAGCGCGGCAGGACGCCGGTCAGCGCGCAGGCCACCACGAGAAGGGCCAGGGCGGCCAACGGCCACAGCCGTGGCGGCCGGTCGCCCGGAGCGCCGCCGCCGTCCCGGGAAACCGTCACTGTGTCCATCAACCCGATATACCAGCCCGGCGGCGCGGGCGGCGGCATTGCCGCATCCGTGCTGTTTCGGCCACTGTCGCCTCCAGCGCTTAATGTGTCCGTCGTGACCGTGCACGTCTCCCGGAACGGCCCGCCGGCCGGCCCGCCCTCCGTACCCGCCCGGCCCGCCCCGGGGCCCGCGGCCGACGAAGGGCTCGCCCGTCGGCTGCGCGCACTGGCCTGCACCGCGCCCCTGCACGACCTGGACGCCCGCAAGGCGAATCTGGCCGGCGAGTACACCACCTACTCCATGGCAGAGGTGGCCCTGGCCGCGATCGACCTGATCACCCTCAGCATGGACTTCGACGCCGGGGCCGATCACGACGACGTCGTCTCCCGGCTTCTCCCACGGGTCGCGGCCCAGGCACCCACCCGCCCGGCGGCCGATCACGAGCGGGTGGCCCGCTGGGTGCTGGAGAACCTCATCAACGTCGGCAGCGCCGACCGCGGGTTCAGGGCGGTCTACGGAACCTTCGGTCCGGACGGCTCCTACGTGCGCCGCGACTACGACTTCAAACTCGTCGAGGAGGTGCCCGGCCCGGGCGGCGGAGTCTATCTGCGCACCACCGACGAGGCCGTCAACGTCCTGGTCGGGGCTCTGGACACCGACGTCACCAGCGCCCAGATCGCCGCCGAGGTCAAGCTGGAGGTGCTGGTCGAGCGCGGGCGGCTCGCGGATGCCCAGATCGCCGCCGAGCAGGCCCGCTACCGCACCGTCCAGTACGCCGAGACGCTGCGGCGGACCCTGGAGGCCACCCGGCGCAACGTCCGGGCCGTCGACTGGCTGCGGACCGTCCCCGACATGATCGGCGAGGCGCTGGACCACATCTCCGAGCGCTACCGGCACGAGAACGCCATCCTCACCCACATCCGGCGGGCCCGTGACGAGGCGGCGGAGGCCCGCGGACCGGACCACCGGCTGCGGGCGGCCGAGCTGGTCGACATCGTCAAGGACTGCATCCGCCGGCACACGCAGCTCCAGGCCAGACTCCTGGAGGCCGGGCCGCTCTTCCGCGCCGAACAGGACCGGCAGGCGTTCGCGCCGCCGGCCGCCCGCGCCGGCACCGACCTGTACGGCCAGCTGCTGGCACCCCTGCTGCCCCTCCCGCTGGAGGAGGCCCTCCGGGTGACCGACGCTTTCTTCGCCCGGGGCACCGGACCACGCCCTCCGGCGGCCCTGAGGCTGGGGGACCTGACCGAGCTGCTGCTGACGCCGCCCGCCCCGCGCGACCACCTCGGCGCGGAGCTGCCCGAACCGGACCTGGTGGCCACCCCGGACGACAGCAGGTTCAGCGAGGAGCAACTGGCGGCGGCCACCGAGCTGCTGGCCCTGCCGCCGGACGCCCCGCGCCGGCTGTCCGGGCTGCTGGCCGAGGCCCGGCGACGGGACCCGGACCTTCCGCAACTGGTCGCGCTGCTGGCCGTGCACGCCGCCAGTCCGCCGGTCGGCACCGCCTACCGGCAGGGTGAACGGCGACTGCTGTTCGCCGTCGACGACGGCACCGAACTGCGGGATCCCGAGCTCGGGGGAGCCGACCTGATCGTCGGAACCGCCGAGCTGGACTCGGCAGGGATGGCGGCGGCCCGCGCCGAGAGCACACCATGACCGGCCGTGCCGCCTGCCCGACGGCCGGCCGCCCGCCCCAGTCCGACTCTGTGAGGAGCACACCGGCCGTGATCGAGAACGGCACCCCGCCCCCGTCCGCACCGGCCCAGGGCACCGTGTCCCGGGCCGCGGAGCGCGGCGCCGTCACGCCGGCGGACGCCGCCGACGCCGCCCGGCTGGTGTCCTTCGGGCTCCAGCCGAAGCTGCTTCCCGCGCGGGACGCCGAGTACGCCGCGCTGCTGCGGACGTACCAGGAGAATCCCGCCTTCGCCCGGCTGGCGGACGCGGTGGCGGCCGGCCTCGGCCTGGTCGTGCTGGAGGTCTCGCTGCGGGCGGGCATGGCGCTCGCCGCTGCGGAGGATTCCGTCTTCGCCGTCCGGATGGGGGAGTACGCCCGCCGGACCTCCTCCGAATCGGCCGACCGCTTCCTGCACGGTCTCGCCCACCTCGCGGTGGCCGCGCTGGCCTTCCCGCGGCCCGAGGATCTCGCCGACGACGGCTACCTGGGCCGCGTGAGCGTCAACGGAGTCGATGCCTTCGTCCGCCAGGTGTGCCGGCGCCTGGAGGAGCGGGCCGCCGAGCAGGGTGACAACACCGATCCCGCCACCGGGAGCCCCGGCCTGGAGGCGGCCTGGCGGGTCTACGCCCGGCGCAGTGCCACCGGCGCCACCAAGGACGCCCGCCGGCTGTCGGGGTCGACCACCGGCATCATCGCCAGGGCGGTGACCTTCCTCGCCGACTCAGGCTTTCTGCAGCGCACCGGCGACGAGGGCGGCGGAACGTACCGGACCACCGCCCGTTACCAGCTGCAGGTGCGCGACATGGCCGCCGGCGCCGCCATGGCCGAATTGCTGGAACTGGGCGTCGTCCCGGTCACCGACGGCCGTGCCAGCCTGCTGCCCCCGCCGGAGGACCTCGGGCCGGTGGAGGGGGCCGGCCTTCCCTTTCACGGCTGACGCCCGCAGCCTCCCTCAGCCGAATCCCCGACCTCCCGACCTTCCGCACCCACGAGAGTCCCCCTGCCATGTACGAGCTGTCCCGGGTCCGCCTCTACTCCATCGGCCCGGCCGGCGCCCGGTACGCCGACACCGTGCTGGATCTGCGCGGTGTCGGTGCCCCTGTCCCGGCGCCCGCCCCCGCCCAGGCGGACTTCTTCGAGGAGGAGCCGGCCGGGCCGCCCCGCCGGCCGGCCCCTGCGGGCGTGCTCTTCCTGGAGAACGGCGGCGGCAAGTCCGTCCTGCTGAAGCTGATCTTCTCGGTGATGCTCCCCGGGCACCGCAACACCCTGGGCGGGGCCAGCTCCGGAGTGCTGCGCAAGTTCCTGTTGGCCGACGACTGCGGGCACGTCGCCCTGGAATGGCAGCACACCGTCACCGGCGAGACCGTCGTGGTCGGAAAGGTCAGCGAATGGCGCGGCCGGCAGGTCTCCAGCGACCCGCGCAAGTTCGCCGAGGCCTGGTACTCCTTCCGTCCCGGACCGGGGATGAGCCTGGACTCGCTGCCGGTCGCCGAGGCCACGGCGCTGCGGACGGCCGGGCAGGTGCCGGAGGGCACCTCCGCGGCCCGCGGCAGGCGCCGCACCATGAAGGGGTTCCGTGACGTCCTGACCGAGACGGGCAAGGCCTACCCGAACCTGGACGTGGTGTGGGAGGAACGGCACGAGCGCTGGACCGAGCACCTGGGCCGGCTCGGGCTCGACCCCGAACTCTTCCGGTACCAGCGGGAGATGAACGCGGACGAGGGGGAGGCCGCGGGGCTGTTCGCGGTGAAGAACGACTCCGACTTCACCGACCTGCTGCTGCGGGCCGTCACCGACACCCGGGACACCGACGGGCTGGCCGACCTGGTGCACGGTTTCGCGCACAAACTCGGCCGCCGGGCGGAGCTCGCCGCCGAACGCGACTTCACCGAAGGGGCGCTGGATCTCCTGGAGCGGATCACCGGCGCGGCAGCACGGCGTGAGCGGGCACGGGCGGTGCACGCCGGTGCCGAACGCCGCGCCCGCGCCCTCGCGAACCGGCTGGCGGCCCGGGCGGCCGCCGAGCAGCGCAGCGCCGGGCTTCTGGAAGAGCGGGCCGCCGACGCCGGGCAAGCGGTGACCGCTGCCGGCCGGGCCAGGGACAGGGCCGCCCTGGTCGCCGCCGAACTCGCCTACCGGCACGCCTCACTGGCTCTCGCCGCCGCCGAGAAGGAGGCCGCCGCACAACGCCGTGAGCTGGCCGACGCCCGTACCGCGCAGGCAGCCTGGCAGGCGGCGGAGACCTTGCTCCAGCATCGTGCCGCCGCCGACCGCGTCGCCCGGGTGGCCGCCGCCATCCAGGAAGCCGAACGCGACGCCGCTCCCGCGCTCGCCGCCCGTGGCCGGGCCGCCGCCGATCTCGTGCGGGCGCTGCAGGCGGCCGCCGAACGGGGGGAGCGGGCGGCCGCGGAGCACGAGGAGCGCTCAGCCGTCCTCCAGGAAGCCGCCGAGGCCGCCCACCGGGATGCCACCTCTGCCGCCACCGAGAGCCAGCGGGCCCGCAGCGAGGCGGACCACCTCCGCCAGCGTCTGGCCGAGGCCGAGGAGGAGACCGCCGGAGCGGTACGCGACGGATGGCTGGACGGCTCCGGCCCCCGGGCCGTCCCCGCCCGCGCGGCGCTGGCCGGGGAGGACGCCGCCCGGGCGGCGGCGGCCGTCTTCGAGACGGCGCGGGAGGCCG
>NZ_BAAAMJ010000086.1:0-13352 GCF_039529215.1 Streptomyces sodiiphilus
TCGAGCATGCCGTAGATCATTTACGGGACAGCCCTTAGGGCGGCCAAGGTGAGGTGAGAGATCTCTTGGACAGCCTGCCTGATCTCCCACTCGGCGGTGGGATATAAAGCCACGCACATGCTGAGCAGTATCAGGCTCATTTCGATCCGCCAAGGAGGCACCGGCCAGTGTTGCGGCCCGGGAATTACCGCGAACCCTCAGTGACGGCTTGGGAACAATGGGGTCACGATCCGTGTCGGACCAGGCCCGGGGCTCCGGCGTGACCGGGAAACCCGCAGGGGCCCGTCATATAGTGCGCGTGTTACTCAGCTTGGGGGGATCGTGACAGTACCCGACGTCAGTGTCATCATCGGCGCCTACAACGCCATGCCGTACCTCACCCGGTGCGTGACTTCGGTGGTCGAGCAGACCATCGGACAGGACCGGATGGAGATCATCACCATCGACGACGGTTCCACCGACGGCACCGGCGAGGAACTCGACCGGCTGGCCACCGCCCATCCCGGTCTGCTCCGGGTGCGTCACCAGAAGAACTCCGGAGGCCCGGGTGGACCGCGTAACGTCGGTCTCGACCTTGCCCGCGGGCGGTATGTCTTCTTCCTCGACGCCGACGACTATCTGGGCGCGGAGGCTTTGGAACGCATGGTCGCCATGGCGGACGCCAACGCCTCGGATGTGGTCCTCGGCAAGATGGTGGGTGTCGGGGGACGCAGCGCGCCGACCCTGGCTTACAAGGAGCATCTGGAGCGCACCGATGTGTTCAGCTCCCGCGTCTACTGGAACCTCACGGTCATGAAGCTCTTCCGCCGGGACATGATCGAGCGTCTCGGTCTGCGCTTCATGACCGACCTCCGGCTCCGGCAGGACCAGCCGTTCTGCGCCATGGCCTATCTCCATGCCGCGAATATCTCGGTGATCACCGACTACGACTGCGTGTACTGGGTCTTCCGCGAGGACGGGGAGAACATCAGCCGGAAGATCAAGGGAACCGCGCACCGGGTCCGGGCGCTGGGCGTCATGCTCGAGCTGCTGGGAGAGCACGTACCGACGGGCCGGCAGCGCGACAAGCTGATGTACCGGCATCTGGTCACCGAGTTGCGGACCGTCCTGAGTCATCTGTGTGAGGAAGAGCTCGAGACTGCTGAACGCGACCGGCTCTTCGCCGAGGTCAAGCGCCTGCTAAATACGTGGCACAGCGAGTCCCTCGCCGCGCGGCTGCCCGCGATCCGCCGACTCCACTACCACCTGGCCAGGCAGGGCACACTGGAACAGCTCTGCGCAGTCAGGGAGTACGTGGCTCAGCAGATGGCCCGGAACGGCGACGAACGGCTGCGCAACGGGCAGGGTCTGCTACCCGAGCGGGTCCTCATCGAGGACGGCCTTGCGTACGCGTGCTACCCGTTCTTCCGCGACGACCGCACCGGTATTCCGGACAGCATCTTCGAGTGCACCCGTGAGCTTGAGGCAGTGCACCGCATCGATTCCGCCGAGATCACCGACTCCACCGTACGGATCACCGGGCACGCCGGGCTACGACGAGTGGAAGGTGACACTCTCGACGTGGTCACGGTGCTCCGGGAACGGCGCAGCAGGGCGGAACACCTGTTTCCGGCGGAATGTGCACCAGGCACTGCGCAGCGCACAGATTTCGAGACGGAGATCGACCTGGCGACTGCTGTCGCCGGAAAGCCGCTGCCGGAAGGGGTCTGGGACCTGTGGCTGGAGCTGCGGATCGCCGGTCTTGCCCATAGGGTCCGCATCGGCCACAAGAAGGGCGAGAGGGTGGACGGCCGCACGATCGTCCACGCGGTGCCCCTCCTCGGGGGTACGGGCGTGCCGGTCGCTTTGTACAGTACGGCCAAGTTCGGGAATCTCACACTGGACCTGGGAGGCAGCAAGTACCGACCGCTGGGGGATTTCACCGTGGACACAGTGTCCTGGGCTCCGGGCGGGCGTGGTTGTCTGCGGGTCGAAGGCACGCTCGCGCACCGGTACGCCGGAGATTCTCTGCGCCTTCTCGCCACCGGCGGCCCAGCGGAATCGCGCGCCGTCCCCTTGTGCTTTTCCGAAAGCTCCGCGCGTTTCTCCGCCGACCTGCCCCTCGACACTCCGGGCGAGTGGACGGTCTCGATCGCTCACGAGGCCGCCGGGTGCAGAACGACGGCGGATGTCGCCGCCCCCGTCATGCCGGCTGTCGCCCGCTGGTACCGGTTTGGCCTCCCGCGTTATGCCAAGCCGCTGCGGGCTGCTCCCGCACTCACTGTCCGGGTGGGGACGGTCGACGTCCTGAAGGCCGTGCTCAAGGTGGTGCGGCGAGGATGACCACGCTGCTCGCACGCGGCGCCTCGCCCGTGTCCCGCCGCGATATGACCACGACCCCGCACATCGGTGGGAGGGCCTCGTGATGCGGAAGCTTGCCGACGAGCAACGAGAAGACCCCTCACCGGCTGTGCCCACCGGTCCCGCGGCGGCCTCCCGGCAGCGGGACGCGTTCTTCGACAACGCGAAGTACCTCGCGATCGTCCTCGTTGCCGTCGCGCACGCCTGGGAGCCGTTGCGGAGCGACTCCAGGGCGGTTACGGCCGCCTACATGGCGGTCTACGCCTTTCACATGCCGGCCTTCATCATCATCACGGGGTATTTCTCCCGGAACGCCGACGGCCGGCCGGAGCGGATCCGGCGGCTGATCACCGGGGTGGCAGTGCCGTATGTGGTGTTCCAGGTCCTTTACACGTTCTTCCGGCGCTGGATCCATGACGATCCGGACATTCCTGTGGCCTTGTTCGACCCTTGGTGGGTCATGTGGTTCCTGATGGCACTGTTCATCTGGCGGCTCACCGTGCCGGTGTGGAAGGCCATCCGCTGGCCCGTTCCGATAGCCACGCTGATCGCTGTCGTCGCCTCCGTGTCACCCTCCGTCGGCGGCGACCTCAACCTCATGCGGGTCCTGCAGTTCCTGCCGTTCTTCGTACTCGGGCTGTGCCTGAAGCCCGAGCACTTCGCGCTGGTGCGGCGGCGGGAGGTCCGGCTGGCCGCCGTGCCGGTCTTCGCAACAGCGGTGGCGGTGGCATGGTGGGCGGCTCCCCGGCTGCGGTGGACATGGTTCTACCACCGGGAGAGTGCCCAGGAGCTGGGGGCATCCATGGGAACCGGCATTGTCATGACGCTGGCTCTGTTCGCTTGCGCCATCCTTCTCACCGTGTGCTTTTTCGCCCTGGTTCCGCAGCGGCGCACGTGGTTCACCGTGCTGGGGGCCGGCACGCTGTACGGCTATCTGCTGCACGGGTTCCTGATCAAGGGCGGCGTGGCCTGGGGCTGGTACGACCCCACGTGGCTCAACGGACCACCGGGAGCCGTCGTCGTCAGCCTGCTGGCCGCAGCAGGCGTCACCGTGATGTGCTCCCCTGTGGTTCGGCGGACCCTTCGCTTTCTCATGGAGCCTTCGATGAGCTGGTTCTTCCGCAGGGCGGGGTCCACCGGAACGCGGGACACCGGCGGGCGATAGACGGGACGCCGCCGGGGACCATCTGTCGGCCGGTCCCCGGCGGCGTCCCCGGTCTGCTTACGTCAGCCGGATACCCCCAGCATGCGGTCCACCACCCGCGCGGTCGCCTTCCCGTCCGAGGGCTCGCAGAAGTCCTTCACGAACTGTTGGTACTTGTCTGCGTACTTGTCGCGTACCACTTCGATGTCCCTGATAGCGTCGACGAGTTCTGCGGAGCTCTTGAGGAGCGGCCCGGGAGCCCGTTCGGTGAAGTCGAAGTAGAAGCCTCGCAGCGTGTCCCGGTAGTGCTCCAGGTCGTAGGTGAAGAACAGCATCGGCTTGCCCGAGTGTGCGAAGTCGAACAGAACCGAGGAGTAGTCGGTTACCAAGATGTCCGCGATCAGATACAGGTCCGCGATGTCCGGGTATGCCGAGACGTCCCAGACGAAGCCCTGGCCGGCTCCGGGAACGGCATCGAGGATCTTCGGGTGCTTGCGGAAGAGGAATACGTGGTCCTCCCCCAGTGTTTCCTGCGCGGCGGCCAGGTCGACCCGGAGATCCAGTTTGAACTTGGTGGCGGTATGGCGCTGGTCGTCACGCCACGTCGGCGCGTAGAGCACGACCTTCTTGTTCTCCGGGATGCCGAGTGTGGCCCGTACTCGCCCGGCTATCTCTGCTCTGTCCGCACGGTGGAAGACATCGTTGCGTGGATAGCCCGACTCCAGGATCTCGCCTTCGCACTGGAAAGCGTTTCGCATGATCGGGGTGGTGAAGGCGTTCGGTGACACGACATACGTGAACTGCCGGAATCGGTGCGGAAGGCTCGCGATATAAGCGGGATTGGCCTTCGGTGTGCCCAGCAGGTCGGCGCCGATCTTCTTCAGCGGAGTGCCGTGCCAGGTCTGCACCACGCACTGCCCTTCCCGGCTCTCGTACCAGTCCCCGAGCCCGACATTGGTCACCACGTAGCGGCTCCTCGCCAGAGCCTCGTACCACTCGGTGCTGTGCCACTCCACAGCACGCACGCCTGGCGGCAGCGCGACCTGATCGTCGGAGACCGACCAGATGTGTTCCACCTCGACTCCGCGACGCACGAACTCCTCGTAGATCGCCCGTGGCGAGTCGGAGAACTGCTTACCGCCGTAGCTGTTGTAGAAGACGGCTTCGCGGAGCGGCTCCCGCTTGAAGCGGGGTGTGTGCACCTCGCGCAGAAGCCGCTGGCGGTAGCCGCCGCGCTCCTCGTCCGTCAGCACGGGACCGGAGGACAAGAAGATCCGGTCGAAGAACCGGCGGTTCACGGTATAGGTGCGCTTGGCTCCGCGATGACTCAGCGGAAGGCTGTCGACCAGGTCACAGCGAAGTTTGACAGGGACATCCGCCGTGTGGTCGTTCGCGTTCTCCTTCCGCAAGGAGAGATACCAGCGTCCTTGTCGCAGCGGGAAGACATCTTCGTAGGAAGACATGCGATCGGGCAGGATTCGGGCGGTGAACCGGCCGTCCTCGCAGGTCAGCGGCAGGTGATGTTCCTCGAACCGCTGACCGTGCCGAAGAACGAGCCGCATGCTCTCACCGGGGCCACTGTACTCGCCCGCCAGGAGCAGTTCGCCTTGCGGAGTCCATTCGAGGCTGTCGACCACAGGCTGCCGAACGCGGTCGTGCAGCTTCAACAGGCCGGGGCCGTCGGTGGTGACGGCGATCTCACGCCCCTCGGGCAGAGGGTAGCGCCCTGGCCGGAACCCGGACGGCACCGTTGCCCGCCGAAGACTGCCATCCGCAAGAACCACCATGGTCACGAAGTCTTCGGTGGCAGCGGAGGGTGACATCGCGACGGAGAGATCGGCGATGGGCACATCGGCATGGAGAGCAAGCCCGTTGTCCTCTGATTCCCCCATGCTCAGGGGATAGGTGATCTTCTGTCCCACGCTCTTCCGGGAAATGGTCAGATGCGTAGGCCGCAGCCCGGCCGGGGCATCCGAGGGAGCACGCACCAGTACACGCACCGCGTCGCCGATCAGGGTGTGGTCCACCACCTCCGCTTCCGGCGTCTCGACGGTGATCTGCAGCCGCCCGTCGGTGAACCCGGCGATCATGCGTGCGCCGTTACCGAGATCGCGGGCCTGGGAGTGCCCGGCGGTGCCCACCTCACTCTTCCCCACGCTGCCGAAGCGATAGCCGCCCGGTGCGGGAAGGGCCAAGGTCAGTTGCCAGATGCCAGGCTTCCACTGCCCGCGGGCCCGGAGTCGCGAAGGGTCGATCACGATCTCGAAGCCGGCGTCGTCGAAGCAGTGAAGGGCCTGCTTGGAGTCCCTGGTGGCCTGCGGTTCCGTCCTGGTCCGGAAGGCCAAGGGCAGGCGCAGCCGGCTCTCCTTCTTCCGAAGCCAGGCCAGCCTCGGGGCCAGGCCCTTGCCCGGCGGGGTGTTCGCCACGTAGGCGTAACCGCGGACGACCAGCACGCCGTCACGCCATACCAGTTCGGTGGCCCTGGCCCGGAGCGGCATCTCACTGCGCCTCAGCCGCGTCACCTCACCGGACAGCGCCGCACGGTCCGCACCGGGAATCACGGCCTTCGGCCGCACGCGGCCGGTGACTCGAAACGCGGAGGGGTTGTCACGCTCGAACCTGATGGCGGCGACGAGTTCGTCAAGTTTCTCTTCCCGGATCAGCTGCCACTTGATCCGGGACACCGGTGGGAAAGTGCGCAGTTTCTCCTGGGGAAGCGACCCGAGGAACCGCCCAGCGTCGCGGAGGAAGTCCCGGGCCTCCTCCTGCGATGCCTCGGGCAGGAAGCGCAGGCGTCGTTTCAGCTCGTCCGGCACTATGTCTTCCGGCTTCTTTGCCACGCGGGCTCAGCCTTCCTGTGGGGTACGGATTGCGGTCTGCGAGGAGCCCGGTTCAGCCTGTGGGAGCGCTGACACCGCCACGCTGGGCGGGGATGGCGGCCTCCTGCTCGGCCGTGCCGGCCGTGTTGCGGGCCTCCGCCTTGGCAGCCAGCGCACTGACCGCTTTCTGGAACCGCTCGAGGGAGGTGGGTTCGTCCGGCCCGAGAAGATAGCTCTTCAGTTCGTTCCGGGCGGTGGCAAGCGGATCGCTTTCGGGCACAAGGACCGCGTCCAGCAGGCCCTCGAGTTCCGTGGCCTCGTTGGAGAGGATGACTGCGGCTCGTACGGCAGTGTTCTGCCGCGTGAACCGCTCGTGGCCCAGGCCGGCGGAGTCGGCCACCGCGTAGGGCTTACCACTGGCGATGAAGTCGGAGACGACGCTGGAGATGTCGGACACCAGGGCGTCGCACTGGTTGAAGCAGTCGAACAGCCGGGGTTCGGGGCCGGTCACCACGCGGTGTTCCCACCAGCCGAACGACTGCCAGTAGGCGTCGTTCCACTCCGTCCGCTGGTGCTCCTCCAGTGCGGCACGCTCCGGAAGCGTCATGGCGTCGCGGGAGACGACAGCGTCGTCCCAGGTACCCAGTTCGTCTCCGGTGGCCTCGACCGCCCGGGCACTGTCGATCTTGTGGAGCGCGTCAAGGGCCCGGGCCCGGTCCCCGGCGGTCCGCTCCGCTTCTGCGTTCCACCGTGGGTCGGCCGCGCGCTCGGCGGCCGCCCGCTCCACCATGGCCACGATGCGCCGGTGGGCGGCCGCGGCCCGGGAGCAACGGGTGCCGGTGAAGGGGTGCGGCTTGTAGAGGACCCGCACCGGCCGCTCGGAGTCCAGCAGACGCCGGACGATGTTCTCCCCGGCCAGGACGAGCGAGGTGTTGCCCGGGTCGTCCGTCCAGCCTTCCCATGTGGGGGCGTAGAGCACCGTGGGTATACGCCCTGCCGGCACGCCCTTCGCGGCCTGGATGGGTGCCAGCTGAGGGCGGCCGACCTCGACGATGTCTTCGTCGCGGACACCCACCGCAGCCAGTGCCCACCGGTCGCGGCCGGCCCGGCCTGCCGTCCACACCTCGTCGTAGGCCTTGGAGTACGGGTTGACGCTGGCGATCTTGTCGCTGTCGCCGTGGCCGATGAAGACATGCTTCATCGTGGGCACTCGCAGCAGATGGATGTTCTTGCCGACATTGGCCGGGTACAGGCCGACCCGGATCATGGACAGGTCCATGTTCATCAGATCCACCGCGCTGGGCACGCACACGACCGGAAGCGTGGTGGTGGCGATCTGCGGCAGGAGATAGCGCTCGCGCAGGATCACGATGGCGCGCTCGTCCAGCTCCTCCAGCGTCTCCAGCCACATGTTGACCTGGTAGGCGGAGTTGCGGTCGCCGGAGAAATAGAGGGCGACTGTCGGGCGGTGGTCGCGCAGCCAGCCGTCGAACCACTTCAGCGTCTCCTCGGGCGGTGGCGGCAGCTTCGACGGCCGCAGACCCGGCAGCAGCACGACGAAGTAGGCCAGGGCCAGCAGCATGGTCACCGCGATACCGATGTGACCGGCCACGCTCGATCCGGTGGCGGCGACGACAACGAGTCCGGCGAACATCGGCAGTTCGGTGTGGAGGATTTTTTCGACGGCGCGGTGGGTCAGGGCGCGTGGTGCACCATCCGGCACCGGCAGCGTGGAGAGATCGATGTTGCGCGTGGCGATCGGCAGTCTGCGCTTCTTCCGCACTGTCATCACCAGTGCGGTGTGCGGTGCCTGGAGGCTGTAGAAGACCAGGCAGGCGACCAGGGCTATGTAGAAGACCGGCTGACCGGCCAGTCCTGTCTTGGCCAACAGCAGGACAAGCAGCAGTTCACGGAACAGGAAACGCAGGGACAACCCGGCGCGGGCCTTGGTGAGCCGGACCAGAAGGTAGCTGCCACGACGGTGCAGGAAGTGGTCCGCGGCGTAACTGACCGCTGCTGCCGCCACGAAGAACGGCACGCTGGGAACCAAGGCGGCAGCCAGCATCAGGGGGTAGCTGATCCCCACCAGCACGGCCGCTCCGAGTTCGGCCCTCGTCTCGACACCGATGAGGGCACACAGGCGCCGGATCATGCTGTTTCTCCCTCTGCTTCCCCCGCGGACAGGGCCGCGGCGAGGGCGTGGTCGAAGTCGCCGGTGTGGGTCGGGTCCTGGCGGCGGACGTCGATCACGTGGCCGGTGAGGGTGGACAGCAGCACGTCCAGCGAGGTGCGGGCCACCTCCTCGGAGGACAGCAGGCTGCCGGCCGGCTCCTTGCCGAAGGCCTTGGTGCGCATCGGGGTGGCGGTCCGCTCGGGGTTGACGCAGTTGACGCGGATGCCCTCCGCGGCCCACTCGTCGGCCAGGGCCTGGGTCAGGTTCACCACGGCAGCCTTGGTGGACGAGTACAGGCTGTACTCGGCGCGGCCCCGGGTGTAGCTGCTGGAGGTGTAGAGCAGCAGCTGGCCGCCGGTCTCGGCGAGGTAGCGGTGGGCGGAGCGGGCGATGTGCACCGGGGCGAGGTAGTTGACCTTGAGGGTCTCCTCGATGGCGGACTCGTCGGTCTCGGCGAGCCTGCCGATGCGCAGCACACCGGCGGTGTTGACGACGTAGTCGATCCGGCCGGTGTCGACGTAGGCCTTGGCCAGCGCGTCGTCGATGTCCTGCGGGTTCTCCACGTGGGTGCCGGTGGTCGAGCGGCCGAGCGCGTAGACGCGGGCGCCGTAGCTTTCGGCGAGGTCGGCGATGTCCTTGCCGATGCCGTAGGAGCCGCCGAAGACGACGAGGGTGCGGCCGGTGAGCAGCTCACGGTAGGCGGCCTCGTCGGCCTGTCCGGGGGCCGCGGTGGAGGCGAGCTGGAACAGCTTGTCGGCGATGAAGACGTCGACGGGCTGGGTGACCTTCATGTTGAACTCGTCGCCCGGCACCACGTGGATGGGGACGTCCGGCAGGTACTTCAGGACCACGGAGCAGTCGTCGGTGGCCTGGAAGTGGGGGTCGCCTGCGGCGATCTCGTAGGCGCGGCGGATGGTGGAGAGCCGGAAGGCCTGCGGGGTCTGGCCGCGGCGCAGGCGGGAGCGGTCGGGCACGTCGGTGATGAATTCGCCGTCGTCGCCGTGGGTGCGGGTGACGATGATGGTGTCCGCCGAGGGTATCGCCACGTCGACGGCGCTGTAGCGCTCCAGGGCCCTGACGCAGTCGCTGACCACGCGCTGGGACAGCAGCGGGCGCACGGCGTCGTGGAAGAGCACGTGACGGTCCTCGCCCTCGGCGAGACCTTCGCCGAGGGCCGCGATGGCGCGCTCGGTGGTCTCGTTGCGGGTGGCACCGCCCTCCAGGACGCGGGAGACCTTGCCGAAGCCGGCCTTCTCGACGATCCGCTCCACATCCGGCACATAGCCGGGGGCCATCAGGACGAGGATGTCGTCGATGTCCGGCGACTGCTCGAAGACTGCCAGGGTGTGCTCGATGACGGCCTTGCCGGCGATCTTGATGAGCTGCTTCGGTATCGCCAGTCCCACGCGCTGACCGGTTCCGCCGGCGAGGACAACCGCCGTGGTGCGGGCACGCGCCTCCTGGGGGTGCTTGAACAAAACCACTCCTGCCGGTCCGAAGAGGGATACATGTGAGAGGAAAAGATTAACCCCTCGAAACCTTGACCTTTATACGGGATGAACGGTTGTCGCCAGTTACAGGCTTGTGACAAACCAATCCGGGCTTCCGGGATTTCCCCTCCCGGCACGGTTCGGAATGTGTCAACGGTCACATCGGGGACGCGCGGCAGACGGCCGGAAAACGGCGGCGGGCCCGTGGAACGCTCCACGGGCCCGCTCAGGAGAACCGATTGTGTCCGGATACGGCCGGTACCGGATCCGGTCAGTCGAAGGGGTCGAAACCCTCGTAGGCGCGCTGGGCCTCGTCGCGCTCGGCCTCGCGGTCGCGCCGCCGCTGGGCCGCCGGCCGCAGCGGGTCGAGCCGGTGGTCCTCGCCTCGCCGGCCGAGCATCTCGGCACCGGCCGCCATCGACGGTTCCCAGTCGAAGACCACGGCGTTGTCCTCGGGGCCGATGGCGACGCCGTCGCCCTCCCGGGCCCCGGCCTTGAGCAGTTCGTCCTCCACGCCCAGCCGGTTCAGCCGGTCCGCCAGGTAGCCCACGGCCTCGTCGTTGTTGAAGTCGGTCTGCCGCACCCAGCGCTCGGGCTTCTCCCCGCGCACCCGGAACATGCCGTCGGCCTCGCGGGTGACGGTGAACCCCGCGTCGTCCACGGCCTGGGGGCGGATGACGATCCGGGTGGCCTCCTCCCGGGGGGCGGCGGCGCGGGCCTCGGCCACCAGGGAGGCGAGAGCGAAGGAGAGCTCCTTGAGGCCCTTGCGGGAGACCGCGGAGACGTCGAAGACCCGGTATCCGCGGGCCTCCAGGTCCGGGCGGACAATGTCCGCGAGGTCCTGCCCGTCGGGCACGTCGGTCTTGTTGAGAACGACGAGCCGCGGGCGGTCCTGCAGGCCTCCGTAGGCCGCCAGCTCCGCCTCGATGACGTCGAGGTCGGCGGCCGGGTCGCGGTCGGACTCCAGGGTGGCGCAGTCCAGCACGTGCACCAGCACCGAGCAGCGCTCGACGTGCCGCAGGAACTCCAGGCCCAGCCCCTTGCCCTCACTGGCCCCCGGAATCAGGCCGGGCACGTCCGCCACCGTGTAGACGGTCGAACCGGCGGTGACGACCCCCAGGTTGGGCACGAGGGTGGTGAACGGGTAGTCGGCGATCTTCGGCTTGGCGGCGGAGAGCACGGAGATGAGCGAGGACTTGCCGGCGCTCGGGTAGCCGACCAGGGCGACATCGGCGACGGTCTTGAGCTCCAGCACGATGTCGCGGGCCTCGCCGGGCTCGCCCAGCAGCGCGAAACCGGGCGCCTTGCGGCGGGCGGAGGCCAGCGCGGCGTTGCCCAGGCCGCCACGGCCTCCCCGGCCGGCCACGAACGTGGTGCCCGGGCCCACCAGGTCCGCCAGCACGTTGCCCTGCCGGTCCAGCACCACGGTGCCGTCCGGTACCGGCAGCACCAGGTCCTGGCCGTCGGCGCCGGTACGGTGACCGCCCGCCCCCGGCTTGCCATTGGTGGCCTTGCGGTGCGGGCCGTGGTGGTACTCCAGCAGCGTGGTGACGTCCGGGTCCACGGTCAGCACGACGTCGCCGCCGCGCCCGCCGTTGCCGCCGTCCGGGCCGCCGAGCGGCTTGAACTTCTCCCGGTGCACGGAGGCGCAGCCGTGGCCTCCGTTACCCGCGGCGATGTGCAGTTCGACGCGGTCCACGAAGGTGGTCATGGCGGGGCCTCCCGGAATTCTGCGGTGCTGTGCGGCTGATTGCGGCTGATACGTGCTGAGGGCGGACCCGCTTTCCCGCGTGCAGCACGCGGGAAGGTGGTCCGCCCTCGGAAAGTGGTGCCCGTCCGGGTCGCTTATTCGGCGACCGGAACGATGTTGATCACCTTGCGGTCACGGCGCCTGCCGAACTGCACGGCTCCGGCCTGCAGCGCGAACAGCGTGTCGTCCTTGCCGCGGCCGACACCCTGACCCGGGTGGAAGTGGGTGCCCCGCTGGCGGATGAGGATCTCGCCGGCGTTGACGACCTGACCACCGAAGCGCTTGACACCGAGGAACTGCGCGTTGGAGTCGCGGCCGTTCCGGGTGGACGATGCGCCCTTCTTGTGTGCCATCTTGTCTCAGTCCCTTACTTCGCCGGGGCGGGAATGTTCGTGATCTTCAGCTGGGTGTGCAGCTGACGGTGACCGATCCGCCGACGGTAGCCGGTCTTGTTCTTGTACTTCTGGATCCGGATCTTGTCGCCCTTGTGGTGGTCCAGCACCTCGGCCTGGACCTTCACGCCGTCCAGCACCCACGGGTCGCTGGTGACGGTCTCGCCGTCGACGACGAGCAGGGTCGAGAGCTCGACGCTGTCGCCGACCTTGCTGCTGGACATCCGGTCAACCTCGATGACGTCGCCGACAGCAACCTTCTGCTGGCGGCCGCCGGTGCGCACGATCGCGTACACGCGGAACTCTCTCTCGCTCGATTCGGAGCTCCTGATGCCAGCCGGGACGGCCCCCGTGTCAGCCACTTGGGTGAGCCCGGCCTCTCCCGCGGTGCGCCGGGGCGCGGAGCGGGAGGTAGGTGCTCAGGAGCGCGGCGTGTCACTCGACACGCCGACTGTCAACGATACGGACACCGTGACGACCAGGTCAAATCCTGCCCCGGCCGGGGTGCGGCGGCGGAACGGGGCCCGCCGCCGCACCCGCGGTGCTCAGTCCTCCGCGGAGGCCGAGACCGACGACGGCTGCTGCTCGGCGGCCGCGGACGACTTCGCGGACTGCTTCTTCGCCGCCTTCTTGGCCGTGGTCTTCTTCGCGGTCGTCTTCTTGGCCGCGGTCTTCTTCGCCGTGGTCTTCTTGGCGGCCGTCTTCTTTGCCGCGGCCTTCTTCGTGGTCTTCTTCGCAGTCTTGCGGACCGGCTCCTCCGGCTCCCCCTCCGCCGGGGCACCTGCCGCCGCGGGGATCACGGTGACCGCCGCCTCCGCGGTGCCCTCGGGCGATCCGGCGGGGGCGGAGGCACGGCGGACCGCGCGCCGACGCGTCGTGGCAGCGGCGGGAGCCACCGGCTCCGGCTCCGCCTGTTCGGACGCCTCGGCCTGCGTCGCGGGGCCCGGCTCCGCGGGAAGGACCACGACCGCCGCCTCTTCGGTGGCCGCGGGGGGGGCCGCGGGCGCGGCGGCCCGGCGGGCCACCCTCCGGCGGCCGCGCGGCGCCGTGGCCGGCTCTGCAGCAGCCGGCTCGGCGGTCTCCGTGGCAGCGACGGCCCCGGGGGCCTCCTCGGTCACTGCCGGAGTGGCCTCTTCTGCCACGGGCGCCTCGGCGGCGGGCACGACCGTGACCGCCTCGGCCTCGGCCGCCTTCGGGGCCCCGGCCGGAGCGGCGGCCCGGCGGGCCGCCCGGCGACGTCCACG
>NZ_BAAAMJ010000087.1:0-49597 GCF_039529215.1 Streptomyces sodiiphilus
GTGCGGCCGACGCCGCCCGGGCCGCCGAAGCGGCTCATGCCGCCGAGTACCGGACCGCGGCGGCCCTGGCCGGGGAACAGCGCCTGGCCGGACTGCTCGGGCTCGACGCCGCGCGGCAGGGGACACCGGCACACGTGGCGGTACCGGTGCCCAGGGCCGGGGAGGACGCACAGGCGCCCGACCGGCCGGACGGGGCCGGAGCGGCGGGAGAGCCCGGCACGCTCACCGCAGAGGAACTCGACCGCCACGCCGATGATCTGCTCGGACTCCTGGAGGACGGCGTGGCCGCCGCCGAGCGCCGCCTGTTCGACCTGCGGACGGCCGCCGCGGACGACGCCCGCATCCTGGGCGCACTCGGGGACGGAGGGCTGCTGCCGCCGGGCCCGGACGTCATGGCCACCGTGGAATACCTGGGGGAGCACGGCGTTCCGGCGCTTCCCGGCTGGCGCTACCTTGCCCGTTCGGTGGATCCGGCCGACCACGCCACCGTGCTGGCCGCGCGCCCCGAACTGGTCAACGGAGTCATCATCACCGACGCCGGCAGTCACGCCCGGGCCAGGGAGGTCCTCGCCTCGGCCGCGCTGCTGCCCCGGTCGGCCGTGGTGGTGGGCACCGCCGCCGCGCTGCTCGCTCCCGCCCCGCCCGCCGGAGCCCCGGACAGCGGTGTGTTCCTGGTGCCGCCGAATCCGGCGATGCACGACGAGCGGGCGGCCGACGACGAGCGGAGGGTGCGGCGCGAGCGCGCCGCCGCGCGCGACAAGGACATCCGCGCTCTGGCCGCCCGGATCTCCGCGGACCGCGCCCTGGCCGCTCGCATCACCTCCTGGCGGGCCGGCTGCCCGGCCGGCCGGCTCGCGGCGCTGGCAGACGCCGCCGAGGGAGCCAGGGCCGCGCAGGGTGCCGCGGAACGGCTTCTCACGGACGTGGCCGTGGCCCGGGAGGAGGTCGAGGAGGCAGCGACGGCGGCCGCCCGGGCACGAGAGGAGCGGCAGGAGGCGGCCCAACGCGCGCGCCGCACCGCCGACGCCCTCGCCGGTCTCGCCGGCCGGCTGCGCGAGCGCCCGCGGTGGCAGTCCAGGCTGCAGGAACTCGCCGAGGAAGCAGCCGCGGCGCAGGAGAGGGCTCAGCGGCACCTGGCCTCGGCCCGCGCCGCCGACGAGGACCGGCGAGCGGCACAGCGTGCGGCCGACGACGCGCGCCGCACGGCCAGGGCGCTGCGCGCCGAACGCGCGGAGGTCTCCGGAGTCCCCGACGGCCTTCCCGGGGGGGCCCAGCCGCAGGCCCCTCTGCCGGCCTTGCGGGAGGCCTACCGGTCGGCCTCCCGGCTCTACGAGTCGGTCGGCGTGGGGGCCGATCTGCGGGCCGAACAGGCCCGTGCCGAAAGCGAGGAGAACACGGCCAGGACCGCCCTGGACCGGCTCACCCAGAAGGTCCGCACCCGGGCCGCGAAGCTGCTGGAGAGTCCGGAGGGAGCCGACGCGCCGTCCCGGCAGGCGGCGGCGGCCGGGGCCGAGGCACTGGTGCAGCTGCTGGAGGGGCGGGCCTCGGACGCCAGTGAGCAGCTGGGCCGGCTGCGAGGTGAGGCGGAACGCCTGGCTCCTGCCCAGGGCGGTGCTCACACCGAGCTGCCCGCCGCGTCCGAGCCCCGGGACGCCGGGCACGCCAGGGAACTGCTGCGCGCCGCCACCGCCGACCGCGCCGGATGCGAGGAGGAACTGGCGGCCGCCCGCGCCGCTCACGAGGAGATGCTGGCCGCCCTCCACCGGGCCCGCGAGGCCGCGGCGGACTTCGAGGAGACCGCGCTGCAGCTGCGCGACCTGCTGCGCGACCCGCACGGCTCCGGCGACGCACCCCCTTCCGAGGAGGAGGAGCCATGGCCCGGTGACCCCGCCGGGGCCCGTCAGGCCGCTGCCGAGGCCCGTCGGTCGCTGCGCGGCTGCTCCGCGGACCTCTCCGCGGCCGAGGGCGCCGTCCGGGAGGCCGCCGACCTCTTGGTGCGGCATGCCAACTCCGTGCGCTTCGAGCAGGTCCGCACCCCGGCCCGGCAACAGATCAGGGAGCTGCCGGCCGCCGCGCTGCCCGACCACGCGGCGGCCTGGGCGGAGGCCTTCGCGCCCAGACTCCGGGTACTGACGGACGAGCTGGCGCAACTGGAGCGCAACCGCGACAGCATTGTCGACCGGATGCGCGGGCTGGTCGAGTCCTCCCTGGCCACGCTCCGCTCCGCGCAGCGACTGTCCAGGCTGCCGGACGGACTGGGGGAGTGGTCCGGGCAGGAGTTCCTGCGGATCCGCTTCGAGGAACCGGATCCGGCCACGCTGACCGACCGTCTCGGCGAGGTCGTCGACGAGGTGACCCGCGCAGCCCTGCGCAAGAACTCCGACCTGCGGCGGGACGGCATGTCCCTGCTGCTTGGCGGCGTCCGGGCGGCGCTGGGGCCACGCGGGGTGCGGGTGGAGATCCTCAAGCCGGACGCGGTCCTGCGGGCCGAGCGCGTGCCCGTCGGTCAGATGGGCGATGTCTTCTCGGGCGGGCAACTGCTCACCGCGGCCATCGCTCTGTACTGCACCATGGCCGCGCTGCGCAGCCAGGACCGTGGCCGCGACCGGCACCGGCACGCCGGGACACTGTTCCTGGACAATCCCATCGGCCGGGCCAATGCCACCTACCTGCTGGAGCTTCAGCGTGCCGTCGCCGACGCCCTGGGAGTGCAGCTGCTGTACACCACCGGACTCTTCGACACCACGGCACTCGCCGAGTTCCCCCTGGTGATCCGGCTGCGCAACGACGCGGACCTGCGCGCGGGCCTGAAGTACATCCGGGTCGAGGAACACCTGCGGCCGGGGCTGCCCGACCCCGAGGAGGGAGACCGCGCCGCGCACGGCGAGATCACCGCGACGCGCACGTTCCGCAGGCCCGTTCCGGCGGAGAGTCAGTGACGGCGCAGCAGTCCGCGCCGTTCCCGGGCAGCGCTGCTGGGTACCGACACCACCCCGTGGCGCTGCCGCCAGACCTGGCGGGTCACCCAGATGTCCAGGACCGACCAGGTCGCCACAACGGTGCTGGCCACGGTGCTGAGCAGCGCGGGATAGGCCAGCCAGGCACCCGCCCAGGCACACAGCAGCGCCACCTTCAGCTGAATCAGCGTCAGTGCGATGATCAGGACGGCCCGGACCGCGGCATTGCGCACGGGGTCGGGCATCCGGGGCCTGGCATACACTCCGCCCTCGCTCCCTGCACGGTGAGACGCACGCATATGACCTGCACGGGTCATCGTAGAACGCCTTGCGGCCGGGAACGCACCGAAGAAGGATGTGGCGCGCCGGGCGAAGCGCCGGTGGTTGGGCCGGACCGGTGAAAGCGGACCGCTACCGGTAGTAGGCTCGCGGCACACGGAGAGGAACCGGCCCCCGTGCGCGGGGAGGATCTGGGGGAGGGCATGCGCTTTCGCGGACGCTCGGGCGGGCGGTCGATCCGCCGCAAGATCCTGGCTCTGCTGTCGGTGCCCCTGCTGTCGCTGGTGTCGATCTGGGCATTCGCGACAGCCATCACCGCACAGGAGGCGCGCCAGCTGCTGGCCGTCTCCGCCGTCTTCGACACGCTGGGAGCCCCGGCGCAGGAGGCCGTGCACGCGGTTCAGGAGGAACGCCGCCAGACCCTGGTCTACCTCGCCGATCCCCGCCGCTCGGACGCGCTGAGCGAGCTGCACAGGTCCCGGGAGAGCACCGACGGGGCAGTGGCCGTGGTCCGGAGCCGTGCCGGGGCCGCCCAGGATCTCGGCTCGGGCGCCCGGGACCGGCTGGACGCCCTGCTGGCCGGGCTCGACCGTCTCGACCAGATCCGGGATCAGGTCGGGAGCAACACCGTCAGCCGCAGCGGTGCGCTGGGGTCCTACAACGCCGTCGTGGAGCCCGGACTGGGGCTGGTGTCCGCTCTGCACCTGCTGGAGGACGTGGAGCTGGACCGGCACGGCCGTGCCGTCGCCGGGCTGGGGCAGGCCCGGGAGTTCCTGTCCCAGGAGGACGCGCTGGTGGCAGGGGCGCTGGCCGCCGGCCGCGCCACGGACAAGGAACTGCGGGCACTGACCGACCGGATGGCCGAGCGCCGGCTGGCCTACCGGATGCACCTGCCCGACCTTCCGCTGGAGGAGCGCCAGTCCTTCGAGAGCTTCTGGCAGCACGGCGCCGGCCGGGTGCTCACGACGGTCGAGGAGAGCCTGCTGGAGAACGGCACTGCCACCGTCCGCCAGGACCAGTGGGAGACCGCGACCGCCGCTGCCCTGGACGGACTGCGTGCCCTGGAGGCCGACGCGGGGGAGCGGTACCACGAGCGGGTGGGGCCCGAGGCCGGCGCGGTGCTGACGCGGGCCGCTGCGGCCGGGGTGGTGGGGTTCCTGGCGGTGCTGGTCTCGGTGGTCGTCTCGGTCCGCATCGGCCGGGGACTGGTCCGCGATCTGCGCGAGCTGCGCAAGGAGGCCACGGAGGCCGCCCAGGTCAGGCTGCCGACCGTGCTGCGCAGGCTGGCCGACGGTGAGCGGGTCGACGTGGAGACCGAGGCGCCGCGCCTGGAGTACGGCCAGGACGAGGTCGGCCAGGTGGGACAGGCGCTGAACACCCTTCAGCGGGCCGCGGTGCAGGCCGCGGTGAAGCAGTCCGACACGCGCCGCGGTGTCTCGGACGTCTTCGTCAACCTGGCCCGGCGCAATCAGGTCCTGCTGCACCGTCAGCTGAGCCTGCTGGAGACCATGGAGCGGCGCACCGGGAACCCGGACGAGCTCGCGGAGTTCTACCGGCTGGATCACCTCACCACCCGGATGCGGCGGCACGCGGAAGGACTGGTCATCCTCTCGGGCGCGGCTCCCGCGCGGCAGCTGCGCGGACCGGTGCTGCTGATGGACGTCATCCGGTCGGCGGTTTCCCAGATCGAGGATTACGAGCGGGTCGAGGTCCGCGGGATGCCGTCGCTGGCCGTGACCGGCTCCGCCGTCGCGGACCTCACCCACCTCGTCGCCGAACTGCTGGAGAACGCCACGGTCTTCTCCCCGCCGCACACGGCGGTCCAGGTCACCGGCGAGCGGGTCGCTCAGGGATTCGCCCTGGAGATCCACGACCGAGGGCTGGGCATGACGCCGGAGGCGATGGCCGAGGCCAACCAGCGGCTCGAGGAGACCCCGGAGTTCGACCTGTCCGACACCGACCGTCTGGGACTCTTCGTGGTGTCCCGCCTGGCACGCCGGCTGGAGGTGCGGGTCGGGCTGCAGAAGTCGCCCTACGGCGGGACGACCGCGGTCGTCTTCCTGCCCGGGGAACTGCTGACCGAGGCGGCGGACGCATCCGAGGGAACAGGGCGCCCGGCCGTCGGCGCCCGGCACACGCTTGTGGACGGGCCGATGGACGGGCCGGTGGAGCTGGATGTCTCCGTTCCCCTCTCCGTGCCGGGGCCGGGGAAGGCCGCGCACCCGCCGGAGGCGTCCGGCGACGACCTCATCGAGCACGCCGGCCCCGGTGAGCCCTCACCGCTCACCTCTCTGCCCCGTCAGCGCCGGGTGCCGGTTCTCGTGGCCGACCACGGCCGCACGGTGGGGCACCTGCCCCCCGGTGAGCACCGGGGAGGCGGGGAGAGCGGGCCGGCGCAGCCCACGACCGCGGCGGGGCTGCCCCGCCGGGTGCGCCGCGGCGGGCCGGGCGCGGGTCCCGCCCGGCCGGAGAGCGCCCGGCCGGACACCGGGAATGCCGCCGCACCGGACACCGGCGACGAGGAGAGGGGCGAAATGGATCCGGAGGAGATCCGCAGCCGCATGGCCGCACTGCAGAGCGGCTGGCGGCGGGGACGTGAGCACACCGATGCCCGGCCGGGGAATCCGGCCGGGGACGACAGCGCGAAGGGGCAGCAACCATGACAGCACCCGAGCCCGCCGCCTGGCAGGACAACTCCCCGTCCGGGGACTCGGCCGAACTCGACTGGCTGCTGGACGACCTGGTGACCCGTGTGGCGGGTGTCCAGCACGCCCTGGCCCTGTCCGCCGACGGGCTGGCCCGTGGCTGCTCACGGACTCTGGGCCGGGACGCGGCGGAGCACCTGGCGGCCGTGGCCTCCGGGTTCCACAGCCTCGCCAAGGGCGTCGGACGGCACTTCGAGACCGGCGGCGTGCGCCACACCCTGATCGAACTCGACACCGCCTACCTCTGTGTGGCGGCAGCCGGTTCGGGCAGTTGCCTGGCGGTGTTCGCCGAGACCGAGGCCGACGTCGGCCAGATCGCCTACGAGATCGCCTTGCTGGTCAAGAAGGTGGGTCCGCATCTCACCACGCCGCCGCGCGAGGAACCGTCCGGCTTCTGAGGCCGGCCCGCCGGAAGGGGAAGGGCGGCTTCCGCGCCAAGGCTGCCGATGCGGCCGGGGCCGTGCGCCGGCGGCGTGTCCATGGGGGCCGCACACAGTAGACCTCACAGAGCTGTGTGTGCTCCCCCGCATCCGGGCGATCCCCCTGGTGCGCGGGACGATCACATGGCATCGTCCGATGTCAGCCGCGTTGCGCGCACCACCCCGGCGCGTGCGCGGATGTCCCGCAAACCCTCGCGTCCATGTCCGGGAGTCGTCATGAGTGAAGCGCACGCCGTCCCTTCGTCCCCGCCCGAGCCGCTGTGGCGCCCCGGGGACGAGGCCGTCGAGACGGCCCGCATCACCCGGTTCCACGCCTGGGCGGCGGCGGAGCACGGAGCCCCCGCCCCGGTGCCCGGCGACGCGGAGGCGAGCTACGCGGCGCTTCACCGGTGGTCCGTCACCGAGCTGGAAGCCTTCTGGCAGGCGGTCGCCGAATGGTTCCAGGTGTCCTTCTCCCGTCCGGCGGACGCCGTGCTCGCCGACCGGACCATGCCCGGGGCCCGGTGGTTCACCGGGGCCCGGCTCAACTACGCCGAGCACGCGTTGCGTGCCGCCGACGACCCGGGCCGGGCGGGCGAGCCGGCGCTGCTGCGGGTTGACGAGCGGCACGAACCGTCCGCCGCCACCTGGGGCGAGTTGCGGCGTCAGGTCGGCTCCCTGGCTGCCGCGCTGAGGCGTCTCGGAGTGCGGCCGGGAGACCGCGTCAGCGGTTACCTCCCCAACATCCCCGAAGCCGTTGTCGCGTTCCTGGCGACCGCCGCCGTGGGGGGTGTGTGGACCTCGTGCGCTCCCGACTTCGGGGCCCGCAGTGTGCTCGACCGCTTCCAGCAGATCGAGCCTGCCGTTCTGGTGACGGTGGACGGCTACCGGTACGGGGGCAAGGAGCACGACCGCACGGCCACCGTCGCCGAGCTGCGCCGCGAACTGCCCGGGCTCAAAGCGGTGGTGCACGTTCCGCTGCTGGGTACCCCGGCGCCCGGGGGAGCTCTGGAGTGGGCCGAGCTGACCTCCGAGGACGTGCTGCCCGACTACGAGCAGGTTCCCTTCGACCACCCCCTGTGGGTGCTGTACTCCTCCGGTACCACCGGGCTGCCCAAGGCGATCGTGCAGTCCCAGGGCGGGATCCTGCTCGAACACCTCAAGCAGCTCGGCCTCCACTGCGACCTGGGCCCCGGCGACCGGCTGTTCTGGTACACCTCCACCGGCTGGATGATGTGGAACTTCCTCGTCTCCGGACTGCTGACGGCCACCACCGTCGTGCTCTACGACGGCAGTCCCGGTTACCCGGACACCGGCGCCCAGTGGCGGGTCGCCGAGCGGACCGGGGCGACGCTCTACGGCACGTCCGCCGCCTATGTCATGGCCTGCCGGAAGGACGGGGTGCACCCGGCGCGCGACTTCGACCTGTCGGCCGTGCGCTGTGTCGCGACCACCGGTTCGCCGCTCCCGCCGGACGGGTTCCGCTGGCTGCACGAGAAGGTCTCCCCGGACCTGTGGATCGCCTCGGTCAGCGGCGGCACCGACGTGTGCAGCTGTTTCGCCGGAGCCGTCCCCACCCTCCCGGTGTACGTCGGGGAGCTCCAGGCACCCTGCCTGGGGACGGACCTCCAGGCGTGGGACCCCGCAGGAGGACCGCTGACCGACGAGGTCGGAGAGCTCGTGGTCACCGAGCCGATGCCCTCCATGCCCGTCAGGTTCTGGAACGACGACGACGGCGCCCGCTACCGGGACAGCTACTTCACGATGTACCCGGGGGTGTGGCGTCATGGTGACTGGACGACGCTGACCTCCCGCGGCACCGTGGTGATCCACGGACGCTCGGACTCCACACTGAACCGGCAGGGTGTGCGGATGGGGTCCGCCGACATCTATGAGGCGGTGGAGCGACTGCCGGAGATCCGTGAGTCGCTGGTCATCGGGGTGGAACTGCCCGACGGCGGGTACTGGATGCCGCTCTTCGTCCATCTGGCGCCGGGGGCGGCGCTGGACGACGAGCTGCGCGGCCGTATCCGCCGGCTCATCCGGGCGGAGCTGTCGCCGCGGCACGTTCCGGACGAGGTGATCGAGGTGCCCGGCGTGCCGCACACGCTGACCGGCAAGCGACTGGAGGTGCCGGTCAAGAGGCTGCTGCAGGGCACGCCGATGGAGCGGGCGGTCAACCCCGGCTCGGTCGACGACCTCGCACTGCTGCGGTTCTTCGAGCGGCTCGCCACCGAGCGCGGCGGCTGAGAGCCCGCCCCGCGGTCACTGTCAGTGGCGGTGGCTACGGTACGTGAGTACCCGTCATCCGACCGCTGAGAGGCACACATGGCAAGGACCGGAAGAAACCGGCGCGGCTTGTCCCGGCCGGCGGCAGCGACGGCGAGACGGAAGATCCCCGGCTCCCGCCGCACCTCGCGGCCGGGAGCGCGGGGGCGTGGCGACCTGATGGCGGAGACGGCCCACACGGTGGCCGTCGTCGCCGACCCCGCCGATTTCGCCCGGATGCGGGGATACGCCGGCTTCGCCTCCACCGGCCACCGCGGCTATCTCCGGCGGATGGAACGGCATCTGCGGGGGCTGGCAGCCGGGGGCGGGGAGACCTGGCTGGCCCTGTTCGATCCCGCCGAATACGCGGCCTACTGCGCGCGGGCAGGCCTGGACCCGGACCGCCCCGCCAGCCGCGCCCGGTACACAGGCGAACTGGCCGGCCGTGGCGCCACGGTGCGCTACGACGGCCACGGTCTGCGGCCCGTCCTCCCGGCTCTGCTCGCGGAGGCGGGCAAGGAGCGGCTCCACGAGCTCGGCAGCGGCCTGCTGGACGCGGCCGGACAGTGCCCCGGCTGCGGACGGCCGCACAGCACCTGCGCGTTCGAACGGGCCGCCGCCGTCCTGGCCGGGATGCTGAGGCGGTGCGGGCCGGGCCGCCACCACGTGGTGTGCAGCGTGCGGGTGGCCGGCCATCACCTGACCGCGGCCCTGCCCGCCACGATCGAGGGCGGGCAGATGGTGTGCCGGGAGGAGCCGGACGCCCTGCTGATGTGCACGGTGCTCGCCGCCGGGCTGGCGGCCGGCGCTCCGGGCGGGCTGGTGCTGCGCTCCGCCCCCGGCCCGGGCGGTCACGCGGGAGAACAGGTGCGGGGCTGGCGGCTGGAGACCGGCCGGATCGAGCCGCTGAGCGAGGGGGAGGTGTTCGCCGCGTACTGCACCGACCCCGTCACCGGGGAGCCGGTGCCCCCGGAGGCGGGAGTGCGCCATCTTCCGGGCTGGGCTCTCCCCCCGCACCACTGCGGGCCGGGGTGAGGGCCGCACGCGGAGGGGATCACTCTCCGGACAGCACGGCCAGGGCGGCCCCGCGGGCGTCTCCGGCGCTGTCGGCGGGCCGGGCCGCCGCCGCTGCCCGCTCGCACTGGGCCAGTGTGTGCCGGGCAAGTCCCGCGCGTACCCGGGGCAGTGCGGCCGGCGTCATGGACAAGCTGGTGACGCCCAGCCCGGTCAGCACGCACGCCAGCTGAGGGTCGGCGGCTGCCTCACCGCACACCCCGCAGCTCTTGCCCTCCGCCCGTGCCGACTCCGCGCACAGCGCGATCAGATCGAGCAGCGCCGGGTGCCAGGGGTTGTGGAACCGGGCGAGCTCGCCGGCCTGACGGTCGGCGGCGAAGGCGTACTGCGCGAGGTCGTTGGTGCCCACGGAGAGGAACTCGACCTCCTGCAGCACCGACCGGGCCCGCACCGCGGCGGAGGGAATCTCCACCATCACGCCGTACTTGGCCCGCAGCCCGGCGGCACGGCAGGCGTCGGCGAACAACCGGGCCTCGGCCCGGTCGGCCACCATCGGCGCCATCACCTCCAAGTGGACCGGAAGACCCTCCGCGGCCCGGGCCAGCGCGGTCAGCTGCCCGTGCAGGATCTCCGGATGCGCCAGCAGCGCCCGCAGTCCGCGACGGCCGAGCGCCGGATTGGGTTCCGTGCCCGGGGACAGGAAGTCCAGGGGCTTGTCGGCCCCCGCGTCCAGGACCCGCACCACCACCCGGCTCTCGGGAAAGGCCTCCAGCACCTGGCGGTAGGCCTCTGTCTGCTGCCGTACCGGCGGTGCGGACCCGGTGTCCTTCAGGAACAGGAACTCGGTGCGCAGCAGGCCCACTCCCTCGGCGCCCGCCCCGACCGCCGCGGGGACGTCCGCCGGGCCGCCGATGTTGGCCAGCAGCGGCACCCGGTGACCGTCCGACGTCGCCCCCGGGCCGTCCGTCCGGCCCTGCGCTGCCCGTCTCCGGGCCGCGGTCCCGGTCAGCCGTGCCCGCAGGGCGTTGTCCGGCTCCACCACCACTTCGCCGGTGCTGCCGTCGACGGCGACCACGGTGCCTTCCGCCAGCCGAACGGCACCGGGCAGGGCCACCACGGCGGGAACCCCCAGGGAGCGCGCCAGGATCGCGCTGTGGCTGGTCGGTCCGCCCTCCTCGGTGACGAAGCCCAGCACGAGTGCGGGATCCAGCAGGGCGGTGTCGGCCGGTGCCAGGTCGCGCGCCACGAGCACGAAGGGGCCGTCGCTGTCCGGCACCCCCGGCAGCGGCACCCCGAGCAGCCGGGCCATGAGCCGGTTGCGGACGTCATCGAGGTCCGCCACCCTCCCGGCGAGGTACTCCCCGGCGCCGGTCAGCAGCGCCCGGTAGGCCGCCAGGGAATCGTGCACCGCGCGGGCGGCGGTGGAGCCGACCGCGATCCTCCGCTCGACGTCCGCGATGAGTTCGGGGTCCCTCGCCATCAGGGCCTGGGCCTCCAGTACCGCCTGTGCCTCGCCTCCCGCGAGATTGCCACGGGCGATCAGGTCGGCGGCCACGGCCTCGGCGGCCCGGCGCGCCCGGTCCTGTTCCCGGGGCACCTCCGCGGGACCGGTCCGTCCGTCCGGCGGTTCCAGCACGGTGGTGCCCATCTGCCGGACCTCGCCGACCGCGACACCGTGGCTGACGCCGACTCCTCGCAGTGTTGTCCGCATCTCATCCGTTCCAGCGGAACAGCGGTTCCCCGGCGTCCACGTCGGTGTCCTCGGCGACCCCCGACAGGGCCGCGGCCGGCGCGTCGAGTGCGATCACCGGGCACACCGGGGACCGGCCTGCCGCCTCGACGCCCGCCGGGTCCCAGCGGATCACCGGATCACCGCGCCGGACCCGGTCGCCCTTGCCCGCCAGCAGTTCGAACCCCTCACCGCCGAGCTGCACCGTGTCGATGCCGAGATGGGTGAGGACGCCGTGGCCCTGCTCGTCCACGACCACGTAGGCGTGCGGATGGACCGAGACCAGGATGCCGTCCACGGGCGCGCGCGCCACCGAGGGCTCCCGGAGCGGATCCACCGCGGCACCCGGGCCCACCAGTGAATCGGCGAAGACGGGATCGCGCACCGTGGCGAGCCCCACGGCGCGCCCCGCCATCGGGGAGGTGACAGTAGTCATGAGGGCCCCTCGCGGACAATGGTGAGGAAACGGCCGCCGCCGGCCGGACGGCACGCCACATAAAGGATAAGTCATAGAAACAGTTGTTTCCGGGTCAGGTGCCGGGCACAGGCCGGGAGGCGGGGCCGGGTAGGGTGCACAGGACCGCGGAGTGGGACACGGGAGGAATCCGGGTGGAGGTCCAGGACACGCGCATTCAGACCCATCGGGTCTTCACCGTTCCCAACATCCTGAGCATGGCCCGGCTGCTGGGCGTCCCGCTCTTCCTGCTGCTGGTGCTCTCGCCCGTCTTCGACGGCCCGAACCTGGACGGCTGGGCGCTTCTGGTGCTGGCGGCCAGCGGGATCAGCGACTATCTGGACGGCAAACTGGCCCGCCGCTGGAACCAGGTCAGCGCCCTGGGGAGGGTGCTCGACCCCGCAGCGGACCGGCTGTACATCCTTGCCACCCTCGTGGGGCTCACCTGGCGGGACATCCTCCCCCTGTGGCTCACCGCGCTCCTGCTGGCCAGGGAGCTGGTGCTGCTGGTCGCGGTGATCGTGCTCGACCGCCGGGGCTACGCCCCTCCGCAGGTCAACTTCCTCGGCAAGGCGGCCACCTTCAACCTCATGTACGCCTTCCCGCTGCTGCTCCTCAGCGACGGAAGTGGCTGGGTGTCGTCACTCTCTGCTATCTTCGGATGGGCGTTCGCCGGTTGGGGTACAGCGCTGTACTGGTGGGCAGGGATTCTCTACGTGGTCCAGGTCCGCCGTCTCCTCAAGGCGGACGCCGCGGCCGACTGAGCTCCGCCTCCTGGCAGTGTCGCAGAGGCCTGGTGCCCGTATACAGCTTTTCCGGGGCCCTCCAGATGGGCGCAGTCGGCATGACTGTCGTCTCTCCAAGGAGGACACTTCCGATATGAAGGCCGTCGTAATGGCAGGTGGCGAAGGCACCCGGCTTCGCCCCATGACCGCCAGTATGCCCAAGCCGCTGCTCCCCGTGGCGAACCGTCCGATCATGGAGCACGTGCTCCGGCTGCTCAAGCGGCACGGCCTCACCGAGACCGTGGTGACCGTCCAGTTCCTCGCCTCGCTCGTCAAGAACTACTTCGGCGACGGCGAGGAACTCGGGATGGATCTCACGTACGCCAACGAGGAGAAACCTCTGGGCACCGCCGGGAGTGTGAAGAACGCCGAGGAGGCTCTCAAGGACGACTCATTCCTGGTGATCTCCGGTGACGCGCTCACCGATTTCGATCTGACCGATCTCATCCGCTTCCACCGCGAACGAGGCGCCCTGGTGACGGTGTGCCTCACGCGTGTTCCGAATCCGCTGGAATTCGGCATCACCATCGTCGACGACGAGGGCAGGGTCGAGCGCTTCCTTGAAAAGCCGACCTGGGGGCAGGTCTTCTCGGACACGGTCAACACCGGCATCTATGTCATGGAGCCGGAGGTCTTCGACTATGTGGACCCGGATGTGCCGGTCGACTGGTCCGGCGATGTCTTCCCCCGTCTGATGAAGGAGGGGCGGCCCATCTACGGGTACATCGCCGAGGGCTACTGGGAGGACGTCGGCACCCACGAGAGCTACGTCAAGGCGCAGGCCGACGTCCTGGAGGGGAAGGTCGACGTCGAGATCGACGGCTTCGAGATCTCCCCCGGAGTATGGATGGCCGAGGGGGCCGAGGTCCATCCGGACGCCCAGTTGCGCGGCCCCCTGTACGTCGGGGACTACGCCAAGGTCGAGGCCGGGGCGGAGATCCGCGAGCACACGGTCATCGGGTCCAACGTCATCGTCAAGTCCGACGCCTTCCTCCACAGGGCGGTCGTGCACGACAACGTCTATGTCGGCCCGCAGAGCAATCTGCGCGGCTGCGTGGTGGGCCGGAACACGGACGTCATGCGGGCAGCCCGCATCGAGGACGGCGCCATTATCGGCGACGAGTGTCTTGTCGGTGAAGAATCGATTGTGCAGGGCAATGTGCGGGTCTACCCGTTCAAGACGGTCGAGGCCGGTGCCTTCGTCAACACCTCGGTGATCTGGGAGTCCCGCGGCCAGGCACACCTCTTCGGCGCCCGTGGCGTGTCCGGCATCCTGAACGTGGAGATCACCCCGGAACTCGCCGTCCGGCTCGCCAGCGCCTATGCCACCACGCTGAAGAAGGGCTCGACGGTCACCACCGCCCGGGACCACTCCCGAGGGGCCCGGGCCCTGAAGCGTGCCGTCATCTCCGCTCTCCAGGCGAGCGCGATCGATGTACGGGACCTGGAGAACGTTCCCTTGCCGGTGGCGCGCCAGCAGACCGCCCGCGGCAGCGCGGGCGGTGTGATGATCCGGACCACGCCCGGGGTGCCGGACTCGGTGGACATCATGTTCTTCGACGAACGGGGAGCAGACCTCTCCCAGGCCGGCCAGCGGAAACTCGACCGCGTCTACGCCCGCCACGAGTACCGCCGTGCCTTCCCCGGGGAGATCGGCGACCTCCGGTTCCCTGCCAGCGTGTTCGACGCCTACACCGGTTCCGTCCTGCGCGCGGTGGACACCACGGGGGTGCCGGAGGCGGGACTGAAGGTGGTCGTCGACGCCGCGGGCGGCAGCGCCGGACTGGTACTGCCCAGCCTGCTGGGCCGGCTCGGGGTGGACGCCCTGACGATCAACCCGGGCCTCGACGAGGCCCGGCCGACCGAGAGCCCCGAGGAGCGGCGGGCGGCTCTGACGCGGCTGGGGGAGATCGTCTCGTCGGCCCGGGCGGCCTTCGGTGTCCGGTTCGACCCGGTGGGGGAACGTCTGTCCCTGGTCGACGAGCGCGGCCGGATCGTCGAGGACGATCGCGCCCTGCTCGTCATGCTGGACCTGGTGGCCGCAGAGCGGCGCACCGGAACGGTCGCACTGCCGGTCACCACGACACGAATCGCCGAGCAGGTGGCGGCCTATCACGGCACACAGGTGGAGTGGACCACGACCTCGCCCGGCGATCTCACCAGAGTGGCCGGCAAGGAGGGAACCATCTTCGGTGGTGACGGGCGCGGTGGCCTCATCGTGCCGGAGTTCAGCAGCGTCTTCGACGCGACGGCGGCCTTCGTCCGGCTGACCGGCCTGGTCGCCCGGACACAGCTGTCACTGAGCCAGATCGACGCCCGCATTCCGCGAGCGCACGTCCTGCGCCGGGACATCGCCACGCCCTGGGCGGTCAAGGGGCTGGTGATGCGCCAGGTGGTCGAGGCGGCCGGCGACAGGTCGGTGGACACCACGGACGGGGTGCGGGTGGTCGAGGCCGACGGACGGTGGGTCATGGTGCTGCCCGACCCGGCCGAGGCGGTGACCCATCTGTGGGCCGAGGGGCCCGACGACGCGGCGGCCCGGGACCTGCTGGACACCTGGGCGGTGGTGGTCGACAGCGCCGACCGCTGACCCATGACGGGGGGCCGTTTCGATCTCTGCGGGCCGGCCGTGCGACCATGTCCGCCATGTCGCAGCAGCACTCCGGGGAACGGGACATGCCCGGCCCGGCCCGTCCGGCCCCGCCGCCGGACGCCTCCATGTGGCTGCTGCACCAGGTCATGGATCACACCCTGGACGAGGGCTACGAAGAGGCGGCGGCGCGCCGGGCCGCCGAAGGGCGAACCGGCGTGCCCCGTCCGCTGCGCGCCAGACTCTGGCTCGCGGGAGGCCTGGCGCTCGCGGCGCTGATCTTCACCTTGGGGGCCGCCCAGACACGCGTGGCGGCCCCCTCGGTGGCCAAGGAGCGCGAGGAGCTGACCGAGCGGATCGAGGCGGGCACCGCCCAGCTGGACCGCCTGCAGGAAGAGGTCGACGAACTGGGCGCGGCCGTCGAGGAGCGGCAGCGTGAGGCGCTGCGGCTCGAGGGCGGCGGCAGCGATCTGGTGGCGCTGCTGGCCGGTGCGACCGCCGTGGAGGGCCCCGGGCTCGAGCTGGTGATCGACGACGCCGAGGGGGCCGGGCAGGGCCTGGGCGGCGGACCCCGGGACGGGGGCGGTTTCTCCGACACCGGCCGGGTCCGCGACCGGGACCTGCAGCGGGTCGTCAACGGGCTGTGGCAGGCCGGTGCCGAGGCACTGGCGGTCAACGGCCAGCGGCTGACCTCCGTGTCCGCGATACGAGCGGCAGGGGACGCCGTGCTGGTGGACAACCGGCCGCTCGTGCCGCCGTACACCCTGCTCGCGGTCGGGGACGGCCAGGCGCTGCGGGCCGGGTTCGAGAACACCGCCGACGGCCTGTACCTGGGGGTACTCCAGGACAACTACGGCGTACGGGTCGCCTCCTCGGTCAAGGACAAGGTGCACATACCCGCCGCCCCGAGCCTGACCCTCCGGTCGGCGGCACCGGTGGAAGAGCCGGCCGAGACAGGACAAGGAAACGCATCGTGATCGCCATTGTGGGGCTGCTCCTGGGAGTGCTGGTCGGAATCATCACCCGGCCGGTGGTGCCGATGGTCGTGGAGCCCTACCTTCCGATCGCGGTGGTGGCCGCGCTGGACGCCGTGTTCGGCGGTCTGCGTGCCAGACTCGACGGCAAATTCGACGACAAGGTGTTCGTGGTCTCCTTCCTCTCCAACGTGGTGGTCGCCGCGCTGATCGTGTTCCTCGGCGACCAGCTGGGAGTGGGAGCCCAGTTGTCCACGGGCGTGGTGGTGGTCCTGGGCATCCGCATCTTCTCCAACGCGGCGGCCATCCGCCGGCACATCTTCCGGGCGTGAGCGCGATGACGGACAGGACACCACCTCCGCACGATCCCGGCTCCCGGCCGGCCTCCGGAGAGGAAACCTCTGCCATCGGTGAGCCGGCCCCGGAGGGTCCGGCAGAGGCCACGGGAGAGCCGGCCACCGCCGGGAAGCCGGTCACCGGGCGCCAGGCCCTGCTGAGCGGGCTGTGGCCGCCACGTGTGACGCGTGCCCAGCTGACCGTGGCCCTGCTGCTGTTCGTTCTCGGGCTGGGACTGGCCATCCAGGTGCGCGCCGCAGGGGAGGAGGGCGGTGCGCTGCGGGGCGCCCGGCCCGAGGATCTCGTGCGCATCCTGAGCGATCTGGACGACCGGACCAAGAGGCTGGAGGAGGAGCGGGCCCGGCTGGAGGAGCAGCGAACCGAGCTGGAGAACAGCTCCGATCAGGCCGAGGAGGCCCGTCGGCAGACTCAGGAACGCCGGCGTCAGCTCGGCGTGCTGGCCGGCACTGTCGCCGCGGAGGGCCCAGGGGTGACGCTGCGCATCGACGACCCGGCGGGCACGGTCCGGGCCGACATGCTGCTGGACGCGGTCCAGGAACTGCGGGCAGCGGGGGCCGAGGCGATGCAGATCAACGAGGTCCGCGTGGTGGCGAGCACGTCCTTCGTGGACGGGGACGGCGGGGTCCTGGTGGACGGCGTCCGGATCACCGAGCCGTTCCGGGTGGAGGCGATCGGCCGGCCGCAGGATCTCGAGCCCGCGCTGAACATCCCAGGGGGCGTGGTGCAGTCGCTGGAGAAGGAACAGGCAAGTGTGACGGTGAGCCGTCCGGACAAGATCACTGTGGACGCCTTGCGGTCGGCGGAGCGGCCTGACTACGCTCAGTCAGCCCCATGATCACCGGCTATCGGGGACCGGAGGGCTGCCGGAGCTGTGCACTGCCCGGTGAGGGAAACTGAACGGGGGCCGCGGACGTTGGCAGGATGTCCGACGCGGTCCATGAGAGAGAATGGACCGTCCCGTCCACGGATGGGACGGACCGACGGTGCGAGGGGAATTGCCGGTGAGATTTTTCGCTAGATTGTTCGGCAGGCGTCAGAGTGGCACGGACAGTGCCGCACGCCACAGCGCCCGCCAGCACGGCGAGACGCCGGCGGGCGCGGACCGCGAGCGGCCGATGTTCCGCGACGAGGTCGCCGGGAAGGACGCCCCGCAGGCGGGAATAGGCGCAGGCGGGGCCGGCGCGGGCACGCTGACCTGCTCCAGGTGCGGCAGCGGCAACGCCGCGACCAGCCGGTTCTGCTCGAACTGCGGCAACGCCCTGCGCGAGGGCCGGACGCCCGAGGTGGCCTCCGAGACCAC
This sequence comes from Streptomyces sodiiphilus, assembly GCF_039529215.1. Taxonomy (NCBI): domain Bacteria; kingdom Bacillati; phylum Actinomycetota; class Actinomycetes; order Kitasatosporales; family Streptomycetaceae; genus Streptomyces; species Streptomyces sodiiphilus. The sequence goes on from NZ_BAAAMJ010000087.1 coordinate 17,832, forward strand.
CTCCACCATCTCGATCTCCGGTCTCGAGGCGTACGAGGCCGAGGCGACCGGTCAGCAGGCCGCGCCCTCGCTGTCCCCGGAGGCCCAGGCGGCCGTCGACGCGTTGCCGGCGGGGTCCGCCCTCCTGGTGGTCAGGCGGGGCCCGAACTCCGGAAGCCGTTTCCTGCTCGACAGCGAGGTGACCACCGCGGGGCGTCACCCGGAGAGCGACATCTTCCTGGACGACGTGACGGTCTCCCGGCGGCACGTGGAGTTCCGCCGGCGGGCCGAGGGCGGGTTCTCGGTCGCCGACGTGGGTTCCCTCAACGGCACCTACGTCAACCGGGAGCGTATCGACTCCCTGCTGCTGACCAACGGGGACGAGGTGCAGATCGGCAAGTACCGCTTGGTCTTCTTCGCCGGCCAGCAGGCCGGCTGAGCCGCCGCCCGGGGCGCGGAAGGCACCGCCTGGCGGTGTCCGACTATCCAAACGCCCCGGGCCCGTCCTAGGGTTGCTGTGTGAATCAGCTCGACGTCGTGGGTGTCCGGGTGGAAATGCCCAACAACCAGCCCATCGTGCTCCTGCGGGAAGTGGGAGGCGATCGCTACCTCCCGATCTGGATCGGCCCGGGGGAGGCGACCGCCATCGCCTTCGCCCAGCAGGGAATGGCTCCTCCCCGTCCGCTGACGCACGACCTGTTCAAGGACGTGCTGGAGGCGCTCGGCCAGGAGCTGAGCGAGGTGCGCATCACTGATCTGAGAGACGGCATCTTCTACGCCGAACTGGTCTTCGCCGGCGGCGTCGAGGTCAGTGCCCGTCCGTCCGACGCGATAGCACTGGCCCTGCGGGCCGGTACGCCGATCTACAGCAGCGACGAGGTGCTGGACGACGCGGGGATCATCATCCCGGACGAGCAGGAGGACGAGGTCGAGAAGTTCCGCGAGTTTCTCGACCAGATCTCTCCGGAGGACTTCGGCAGCAGTCAGTAGCCCGCCAAACCCCGGTAGCAGTGCGTGGCGATCGTTGACGCACCCGGTGCGGGTACCTAGCGTCAATGGGGCATGTCTTGGGAGGAGCGCCGTGCGTGTGCTCGCGAGGGGTCACACCGGGAGAGCACCGGGAGCACGGTCGGGGCATGCAGAACGGAGGCCGGCGTGACAGGTAACGGCGAGAGCGGAGCGGTGGGCGGGGTGTCCGCCCTGCCGGGCGCACCGCAGCGCCCGGGGCTGCGGCACACAGTGGCCCGGCAGAACCGCGGCACGCCGGAGAAGCTGGGCTACCGGGGGCCCAGCGCGTGCGCCGCCGCCGGCATCACCTACCGCCAGCTCGACTACTGGGCGCGCACCGGCCTGGTGGAGCCCAGTGTGCGTCCGGCCCACGGGTCGGGCACCCAGCGGCTGTACAGCTTCCGCGACATCCTCGTCCTCAAGATCGTCAAGCGCCTCCTGGACGCGGGGGTGTCCCTGCAGAGCATCCGCACCGCCGTGCGTGCCCTGCGTTCGGGGGAGCTCGCCGAACTGGCCGATCTGACCCTGATGAGCGACGGGGCCGCCGTGTACCGCTGCGACTCGCCCGACGACCTGGCCGAGCTGCTGCGAGGGGGCCGGGGCGTCTTCGGTATCGCGGTCGGAGCGGTATGGGCGGATGTGCAGAGCGCACTGGCCCAGCTGCAGGCCGAGCGGGTGGACACCGGTGAGTCCGTGCTCCGTGACCACCCGGGCGACGAGCTGGCCCGCCGCCGGCACCGTCCCGGCTGACGTCCGGCCGGCGGCCGCAGCGGGGCCCGTGTCGGTGCGGTCCGGCATCATTCGTGGTGTGAGGGGACATCCGGCCATCCTGCATCTGGACATGGATGCCTTCTATGCCGCGGTCGAGCAGAGGGCCAAGCCCAGCCTGCGCGGCAAGCCCGTGGTCGTCGGCGGTCTCGGGCCGCGCGGTGTGGTGGCGACGGCCTCGTACGAGGCCCGCACGTACGGCGTGCACTCGGCCATGCCCGTCGCCCAGGCCAGGGCCCGCTGCCCGAACGCGGCGTATCTGACCCCGCGATTCGGCCTGTACCGGCAGGTCAGCGACACGGTCATGGAGCTCCTCGCGGAGCTGTCGCCGCTGGTGGAGCCGCTCAGTCTGGACGAGGCGTTCGTCGACCTCGCCGTCGGCGGAGCTGCCGTGACCACCGAAGAGGCGCTCACCACCGGCCGTGCGTTGCGGGCGCGCATCCGCGCGGCCACCGGACTGAGCGGTTCGGTCGGGCTCGCCGGTTCCAAGATGCTTGCCAAGATCGCTTCCGAGCAGGCGAAGCCCGACGGCCTGGTGCTCATCGCGCCCGGTACCGAGCGGGAGTTCCTGGCACCGATGTCCGTCCGGGTCCTGCCCGGAGTCGGCCCCGCAACGGACCGCGCCCTCCGGCGGGCCGGGATCGGCACGGTCGCCGAGGCGGCCGCGGCCGGCAAGGAGGAACTGGTCCGGCTCCTGGGACAGGCCCAGGGGGTCGCTGTGCACACCATGGCCCAGGGGGTGGACGACCGGCCGGTCGTGGCCGAGCGCGACGCGAAGTCGGTGTCGGTGGAGGACACCTTCGACACCGACCTGACGGACCGCCCCCTTGTCAGGGCCCAGGTGGACCGCCTGGCCGGGCGGTGCGCGGAGCGGCTGCGGACAGCCGGACGGTCGGCCCGCACAGTGGTACTCAAGGTGCGCGGTCATGACTTCACCACCCTCACCCGGTCGGAGACCCTGCGCGGTCCCACCGACGAGCCCGCGGTCATCAGGGAAGCGGCGGCCCGTCTGCTGGAAGGAGTCGACACCACGGCCGGGGTCCGGCTGCTGGGCGTGGGGGTCACCGCTCTGGCCGGGTACACCCAGGAAGATCTCTTCGCCCAGCGGTCGCAGACCCCGGGCGGACATGCGGCCACCGCACCGCCGGAGCCGCCCGCGCCCGCGCAGCCTCCGCCCTCCGCGGTCCGGCGTTGGCTGCCCGGTCTCGATGTGCGCCACGTGAAGCACGGCCCGGGCTGGGTGCAGGGAAGTGGCGTGGGACGGGTAACGGTGCGCTTCGAGCAGCCTGGATCACAGCCCGGCCGCGTGCGCACCTTCTCCATGGACGACCCGGAGCTGGAACCGGGTGAGCCCTTGCCGCTGCCTGCTCAGCCTTTGCCGTCGGACGGCGAGGGCCGGCCGGAGTCCCTGTAGGCGACGTGGCCGACCCTGTCCCGGCTCACATCCAGGCCGTAGTGGTGGTAGAGCTGTAGCTCCTGTTCGGGCGACAGATGCCGGCCCACCCCGAAATCGGGTGCCTCCTTGACCAGGGTCCGGTCGAAGGGAACCCGGAGGGTGTCCTCCACCAGCTCGCTGGGACCGAGCGGGACGAACGCGTCCCGGCTGAACAGACCGGTGCGCACCGCCGCCCACTCCGGTATGCCGGTCGCGTCGTCCAGATACACCTCGTCAACGGTGCCGATCTTCGCTCCGTGACGGTCGAAGGCCTTGCGTCCGATCAGGCTGCGGGGGTCGATATGCGTATGCACGAGTTCCTCCCAGAATCACCACGTCTGCAGGACGCGTACCCACGATTGCCGGAAAGGCACGCGCTCCACCGGCCCAGCCGGGCTCCTGCCCCGGTGGAACGCCGCTGATAGGCTCGAAGACGGCTGACGACCTCAGGCGGGAGAGTCCCCCGGCAACGGGGGCGCCGAAGGAGCAACTCCTCCCCGGAATCTCTCAGGCCCACGTACCGCGTGAGTCAGGCCACTCTGGAAAGCAGGGGGACCGCTGGGCGATGCCGCCCACGGGACCGCCTCACCGACGGTGCAAGCCGGCCCGCTCCGCGGCGGACGGCGAAGCTCTCAGGTCCGGATGACAGAGGGGGAGGCTGATCGGGTACTCAAGCGGTGCCCGGCAGGTCGCAGCGACCAGGAGGCCTCCGAAACATGACTGCTCACCGCACCCCGTTCACCGCCCTCGAACGGGGCACCCCGTTCGCCGCCCGCCATATCGGCCCCGACGCCGCCGGCGAGGCGAAGATGCTCGCCCACATCGGGTACGGCTCGCTCGACGAGCTGACCGCCGCCGCCGTCCCCGAGGTGATCACCAGCACGGAGGGACTCAGGCTGCCGGAGGCCCGGAGCGAGGCCGAAGTGCTCGCCGAGCTCCGTTCGCTGGCCTCCCGCAACAGAGTCCTGCACTCCATGATCGGACTGGGCTACTACGGCACGGTGACCCCGCCGGTCGTGCTGCGCAATGTCATGGAGAACCCCGCCTGGTACACGGCCTACACCCCGTACCAGCCGGAGATCTCCCAGGGCCGGCTGGAGGCGCTGCTCAACTTCCAGACCATGGTGGCCGACCTGACCGGGCTGCCCACGTCGGGTGCGTCGCTGCTCGACGAGGGGACGGCCGCCGCCGAGGCCATGGCGCTGGCCCGCCGGGTGGGCAAGGTCAAGGGCGGGGTGTTCCTGGTGGACTCCGACTGCCTGCCGCAGACCATCGCCGTCCTCCGTACCCGTGCGGAGCCCGCCGGTGTCGAGATCGAGGTCGCGGACCTCTCCGGCGGCATCCCGGCCGCGGTCGCCGAGCGCGGGGTCTTCGGCGTGCTGCTGCAGTATCCCGGCGCCTCGGGGGCGGTGCGCGACCCGCGCGAGGTGATCCGGCAGGCGCACGGCCTGGGCGCCGTCGTCACCATGGCCGCCGACCTCCTGGCGCTCACCGTGCTCAGCTCCCCCGGGGAACTGGGCGCCGACATCGCGGTCGGGTCCACCCAGCGGTTCGGGGTGCCGATGGGCTTCGGCGGCCCGCACGCCGGTTTCATGGCGGTCCGCTCACAGTTCGCCCGCAGTCTGCCCGGGAGGCTGGTGGGCGTCTCCTACGACGCGGACGGCGCACAGGCCTACCGGCTCGCTCTGCAGACCCGTGAGCAGCACATCCGCCGGGAGAAGGCCACCAGCAACATCTGCACCGCCCAGGTCCTCCTGGCGGTGATGGCCGGGATGTACGCGGTGTGGCACGGCCCCGAAGGGCTGACGGCCATCGCCCGTCGGGTTCACCGCTGTGCCGTGCTGCTGGCGGCCGGACTGCGGGAAGGCGGTGTGGACGTGGTGTCCGACGCGTACTTCGACACCGTGACGGCCCGCGTGCCCGGACGTGCGGCCCAGGTCGTGGCTACCGCCCGCGAACACGGGGTGAACCTGCGCCTGACGGACGCCGACCACGTGGGAATCGCCTGCGACGAGATCACCGGGCGGGCACAGCTGGCGGCGGTGTGGACCGCGTTCGGTGTCGCGGCCGCGGAGGAGGACCTCGCCGGGCTGGACGAGCGGACCGGTGACGCGCTCCCCGTCCCGTTGCTGCGCACCGGTGAGTTCCTCACGCACCCGGTCTTCCACCGGCACCGCTCCGAGACCGCAATGCTGCGGTACCTCAAGCGGCTGGCCGACCGGGACTACGCGCTCGACCGGGGCATGATCCCGCTCGGCTCGTGCACCATGAAGCTCAACGCCACCACCGAGATGGAACCGGTGACCTGGCCGGAGTTCGCACAGCTGCATCCCTTCGCCCCGCTGGACCAGGCCGACGGCTACCTGACGCTGATCGGGGAGCTGGCGGACCGGCTGGCGGAGATCACCGGATACGACACCGTCTCCCTGCAGCCCAATGCGGGCTCCCAGGGCGAGCTGGCCGGGCTCCTGGCGGTGCGGGCCTACCACCGGGCGGCGGGGGAGGGACATCGGACGGTCTGTCTCATCCCGTCCTCGGCGCACGGCACGAACGCCGCCAGCGCGGTCATGGCGGGGATGAAGGTCGTGGTGGTCAGGACCGCGGAGGACGGCGGTGTCGATCCGGAGGACCTGCGCGCCAAGATCGAACGCCACCGGTCCGAACTGGCCGTCCTGATGGTCACCTACCCCTCGACGCACGGCGTCTTCGAGGAGGACATCGCCGACATCTGTGCCGCCGTGCACGAAGCGGGCGGGCAGGTGTACGTGGACGGTGCCAACCTCAACGCACTGGTGGGTCTGGCCCGGCCGGGACACTTCGGTGCCGATGTCTCGCACCTGAACCTGCACAAGACGTTCTGCATCCCGCACGGCGGCGGAGGCCCGGGCGTCGGCCCCGTGGCGGTCCGTGCCCACCTGGCGCCCTACCTCCCCAGCCACCCGCTGCAGGAGGCCGCCGGGCCCGGCACCGGGATCGGTCCGGTCTCCGCGGCCCCCTGGGGTTCGGCGGGAATTCTGCCCATCTCCTGGGCGTACCTGCGCCTGATGGGGGCGGACGGCCTTCGCCGCGCCACCCAGGTGGCCGTGCTGAGCGCCAACTACGTGGCGAAGCGTCTGGAGCCGCACTTCCCGGTGCTCTACACCGGGCCGGGCGGGCTGGTGGCGCACGAGTGCATCATCGATGTCCGTCCGCTGACCAAGGCGACCGGAGTCACCATCGACGATGTCGCCAAGAGGCTGATCGACTACGGTTTCCACGCGCCCACGATGTCCTTCCCGGTGGCCGGAACGCTGATGATCGAGCCCACCGAGAGCGAGGACCTGGCCGAGCTGGACCGCTTCTGTGACGCGATGATCGCGATCCGGGGCGAGATCGACAAGGTGGGGTCCGGCGAGTGGCCGGCGGATGACAACCCGCTGGTCAACGCGCCGCACACGGCAGCGCAGCTGGCCGGCGGATGGCCGCACCCCTACGGGCGCGAGGAGGCGGTCTTCCCGGCCGGCACCGGCTCGCAGGACAAGTACTGGCCGCCCGTGCGCCGGATCGACGGAGCCTACGGCGACCGCAACCTGGTCTGCTCCTGCCCCCCGCCGTCCGACTACGACGGCTGAACGGGCCCGCCGGGAACGGGGCCGGGGCCGGCAACCGCGTCGCGGTGCCGGCCCCGGCCGTGTCATGTCAGCCGGCCAGTGTGCTCGGCGTGAGCCGCCGGGTCAGCTGCGGCAGCAGCGCCTCGACGGGCTGGGGCCGGCCGGAGGCGATGCCGGGAGGGGCCGGGGCGAGGGGGACCAGCAGGTCCAGCGCACTGGGGGAGCTCTCCGCGGGGTCGGAGGCCGTTCCGGGGCGCAGCCACAGCGTGAGCATGTAGAGCTCGGGCACGGACAGCAGTTGCGGCTGGTAGGCGCCGTCCATGGCCTCCGCCTGGCGCAGCGCGGCGCACCCCGAGGCGATGTAGGGGCCCTCGAGGAAGTGGGAGAACGCCCACCCGTCGGGAGTGAGTACCGTCTCCGCGGCCCCGACCGCCCGGCCCCGGCGCTCCAGCAGGAAGCGCCAGCCGGTCAGGCGGGTGCGCGGCGGTGCGCCCGGATAGGGCATCGGGTCCAGGCGGTGCACCGGGAGCGGGGAAGCCGGCTCCAGGCTTCCCCGGTCGCGCTGAAGGGGGTGGGGGGTCGGCACGGCGGACGAGTGAAGCGCCGCGCGGACGCTGCGTTCGGCCGGTGCCGGGGCGGAGTACAGGTGCAGGGGCATGGTGGTCGCCTCTCACGTCGGAGTAGGTCGCCTCGTGCTTCGGGAGACACGTCGTAATCGGAGCTTATACGACGTATGTTCGCAGGATGTTTCGATTAGCCGCCCCGGGATGTTTCGGCAAGGGGAAATCCGGACACGCGCGGCTCTTGTGGGCCGGCCGGCTCTCATGCGGGCGTGGGCGCGCTCCTGGACCGGAGAGTATTCCACGCGAATATGCAACTCGGGTAGCGCTGGTGTGAACCGGGGCGCGCGTCAGGGCGTGCGCGCCTGGGCATGATCGGGGCACCGCTCGATCAAGGAGGTGTGCCGCGATGGGGGAGAAGGTCAGCGCCGACCGGTTCGATCTCGGTGACAGGCAGCAGTACCGGGCCAAGCTGCACGAGTGCCTGCGAGCCCTGCGGACGCTGCTGGACGAAGGACGCTTCGACCGCCCCCGGGACCTCGTCGGACTGGAGGTGGAGCTGAGCCTGGCCGGTGCGGACGGTTCACCGCGCATGGTGAACGAGGCCGTGCTGGAGAGAATGGCGAGCAGGGATTTCCAGAGCGAGCTGGGAAAGTTCACCCTGGAACTCAACATGCCTCCGCGACGGCTGACCGGCAGAGTTTTCGACGACCTGGCGGAGGAGCTTCGCATCGCCTTCGGCTACGCCGACCGGACTGCGGCCGAATACGGGGCCCACGCGGTGCCGATCGGCATTCTGCCGACCATCACCGCCGGGGAACTGGTGCCCGGCAACCTTTCCCCGGCCGACCGTTACACCCTCCTGAACGACCAGATTCTCGCGGCCCGGGGCGAGGCGATCACCGTCGATCTCGCCGGCGCCGAGCACCTGACCGCTTCCTTCGATTCCATCGCCCCCGAGTCGGCCTGCACCGCGGTCCAGTTCCACCTCCAGCTCACTCCCGAGCGGTTCCCCGGTGTGTGGAACGCGGCGCAGGCCGTGGCAGCCGCGCAGATCGCGGTGGGCGCCAACTCCCCCTTCGTGTTCGGGCGCGAGCTGTGGCAGGAATCCCGTCCGCCCTTCTTCCTGCAGTCCACCGACAGCCGTCCGCCCGAGCTCGCCGCCCAGGGCGCCCGTCCGCGGACCTGGTTCGGCGAGCGGTGGATCGACTCCGTGCAGTGCCTCTTCGAGGAGAACGTCCGGTACTTCCCGGCCCTTCTGCCGATCTGCTCCGAGGAGCGCCCCGCGGACGTACTGGCGGCGGGCGGGATCCCAGGCCTTCACGAACTGGTCCTGCACAACGGCACGGTCTACCGCTGGAACCGCCCCGTGTACCAGGTGACCGACGGGGTTCCCCACCTCAGGGTGGAGAACCGCGTGCTGCCGACCGGCCCCACCGTCACCGACATGGTGGCGAACGCCGCGTTCTACTACGGACTGGTGCGGGCGCTGGCGGAACAGCCCGACCCGGTGTGGCGAAGGCTGCCCTTCGAGGCCGCCGAACGCAACTTCCACGCCGCCTGCCGGCACGGCATCGAGTCGTTGCTGATATGGCCCCGCGGCGGCCGCCACGGCGTGGCCGAGGTCCCGGCGGCCCGCCTGGTGGCGGACGAGCTGCTCCCGCTCGCCGCAGCCGGGCTGGACGCCTGGGGCGTCGCTCCCGCCGACCGCGACCGCTGTCTGGAGGTCATCGAAGGGCGGTGCCGCCGCCGGGTCACCGGGGCCGGCTGGCAGACTGGGGTCTACCACCGGGCGGTGGACGGCGGAGCGGACCGTGCGACGGCCCTGGCAGGAATGGTCAAGCGGTACTGCGAACTGGCCCGGTCGGACGAGCCGGTGCACACCTGGCCGCTGGACCCCTGATCCACCGCGGATCCGGGCGCACGCCGTCGCGAGAAGGGACGGCCATGGGTGCCCGATCGGGAGGCGAAGTGCTGCGGGAACCGGACGGCCTGGCGGGGGCACGGCCGGGGGACGAGGGCAGACGCCGGATGCTCGGCCGCGAGCTGCTGCTGGTGCTCGCCCTCTCGCTGGGGGCGAGCGCGGTCTCCGCCGTCATCAGCTTCACGCGGGTGGTCACCGCCCCCGGCGGGCTGAGCGACCACGCGGCGACCCTCAACCGCTCGCGTGGCGACCAGCCGTGGATCGACCTCGCGTGGCAGGTCTTCGGTATCGCCACCGCTCTGGTTCCGGTGCTGCTGGTCGCCCACCTGCTGTACCGGGAGAACCCCGGAGGGACCACCGGGCCGGGGCTGCGCGGCCTGGGATTCGATCTCACGCGTCCCGGCACGGACCTGGCCCGCGGCGCGCTGGTCGCCGCCGCCATCGGCGGCAGCGGGCTTGCCCTGTACCTGGCGGCTCAGGCGGCCGGGCTGAACCTCACGGTGGTTCCCGAGGCACTTCCCGGAGTGTGGTGGAAGGTGCCGGTGCTGATCGCCGCCGCGGTGCAGAACGCCGTCGTGGAGGAGGTCATCGTGGTGGGATACCTGCTGCATCGCCTCCACCAGATCGGCTGGACGCCGGTGGCCGCGCTCGCCGCGAGCGCCCTGCTGCGTGGTACCTACCACCTGTACCAGGGCATCGGGGGTTTCGTCGGGAACATCGTGATGGGAGTGGTCTTCGTCTGGCTGTACCGGCGGTGGGGGAGGGTCATGCCGCTGGTGGTGGCGCACGCGCTGATCGACATCGTGGCGTTCCTCGGCTATGCGCTGCTCGCGGGGAAGGTGGGCTGGCTTCCCACGGCATGACCTCCGCGATGGTCACCGGCCGGCGAGCAGTTCGCCGTCGATGACGGTGACGGCCGGGCCGCTCAGCTGCGTGCGGTTCCCCGCGAGAGCCAGGCGGACCAGTCCGGTGCGGGCAGAGGCCTGCAGCCCGGTGAGTGTCTGCCGGCCCAGGCGCGCGGCCCAGAACGGGGCCAGTGCGGTGTGGGCGCTCCCGGTGACGGGATCCTCGGCGATGCCGAGCGCGGGGAAGAAGGCACGGGAGACGAAGTCGTACCCGGCCCCGTCCCGTGCGGCCCGGGCGGTGACGACCACACCGCGCCCGCCGAGCGGGGCGAGTGCGGCGTGGTCGGGCGCGAGTTCCCGGACCTCCTTCTCCGAACCGAGTTCCACCAGCAGGTCGCCGACGTCCGGTCCGGTGTCGTGGACGGAGACCGGACGGGCTCCCAGCGCGCCGGCCAGTCCCGGGGGCGCGGGGAGCGGGGTGAGCGGGGCGGTGGGGAAGTCCATGACCACACAGCCGTTCTCACCGGGTGCGGTGGTGAGCACCCCGCTGCGGGTGGCGAAGCGCACCGGCCCGGCCGCCTGCCCGGTGCTGTACAGGACGTGGGCCGCGGCCAGTGTGGCGTGGCCGCACATCGCGACTTCCGCGACCGGGGTGAACCACCGCAGGCCGCGGTCTGCACCGGCCCCGGCCGGCAGCGACGTCACGAAGGCGGTCTCGGACAGGTTGACCTCGGCGGCCACCCGCTGCATCCAGGACTCGTCCGGCCAGGTGCCGGAGGCCCCGGGCCCGTCCGGGAGCAGGACGACCCCGGCCGGATTGCCGGAGAAGGGGCGGTCGGTGAACGCGTCGACGATGCGGATTCTCATGCCGTCACGCTAGGGACCCCCGCCCCGGACCGCCACGGCCACCTGCGCGCATGTGGCCCGCTCCGGGCGCGAGCCGGTCCGGCCCGGCGCGCGGTACCACCGTTGCCCGTGCCGCCGGACTTCCGTAGGGTTTCCGCGTGCACCTCACCGTTCTGCCGCCGCCGGTCGCGTAGGCGGGCTCACCGGAACCCAGCGCGGCGCGGACCGACCGCCACCGCGCCGTCCTGTGCTGCCCGTGGACGCAACGTGACCGTGCCGTCCTCTCCGCGGGAGAACAACTCGATGGATCACTCTCTTCAGCCTGCCCTGTCCGTGAAACGGGGGCTCTTCTACGTCGTGGTGGCCGCCACCGCGTGGGGCACCGCCGGCGCCGCCGCCGCCCTGCTGTTCGACAGCAGCGGTCTCGGTCCCGTCGCCCTGACCTTCTGGCGGACGGCGGGCGGCCTGGCCCTGCTGCTGGCCGGCCGTGCGCTGTTCCGCCGCCCGCGGCCCCGTCCCCGGACGGCGGGGGGCACCGCCGAACCGGCCCGCCGTCGCGCGCTGCGTATCGCGGTCATGGGGCTGGGCCTGACCGTCTTCCAGACGGCCTACTTCGCCGCCGTTCAGGCCACCGGTCTCGCCGTGGCCACTGTCGTCACCCTCGGTGCCGGGCCGGTGCTCATCGCGCTGGGCGCCCGCGTGCTGATGGGGGAGCGGCTGGGACGCGGCGGTGCCGCCGCGGTCGCCGCGGCGCTGCTCGGCCTGGCCGTGCTGGTAGCCGGCGGTGCGGACGGGACCGGCACGGTGCGGCCGGCGGGGGTCGGGCTGGCCCTGGTCTCGGCCGCCGGGTACTCCGCCATCACGCTGTTCAGCCGCCGCCTGGGACGCTCCGGCGCCGGGGCCGGTGCGTACTCCACGACGGTGTTGTCGTTCGCGGTGTGCGCCGTGTGCCTCCTGCCGGCGGCGCTGTGGGAAGGACTTCTGCCGCAGGCGGAGAACCTGGGGCACTCGCTGTGGCTGATGGCCTATCTCGCGGCGGTCCCGACCGCGCTGGCCTACGCCCTGTACTTCGCGGGCCTGGCCGCCGTGAGGGCGGCCACGGCGTCGGTGGTCGCGCTGATCGAGCCGGTCTCCGCGGCCGGCCTGGCCGTCGTGGTGCTGGGTGAGCGCCTCACCGCCCCGACCGTGCTGGGTACCGGGGTGCTGATCGGGGCGGTGGCGGTGCTCGTCCGTTCCGAGGCCGGCTCAGGGGCGGGCGTAAGCCGTGAGGTAACCGGGAGCCGGCAGGGAGGAGGGCTGGTCACCGGAGGGTTCGGGCGTCCCGTGCACAGTGGAGACCGGAAGCACTCCGCTCCAGTGCGGGAGTGAGAGGTCCTCCGGCTCGTCGTTCGGACCGCCGTCGCGGACCTTGGCGGACACTTCCGTGAGGTCCAGGACGAGTACCTCGGTGGCGGCCAGTTCCCGGGCGTCGGCCGGCCGGCAGTCGGCCGACCGCCCNGAGCAGGTCGAGTGCCCGGGCTTTTCCGGTCGGGTCCCGCAGCGGCCGTGCGATGCCGTGCACCACCACCGAGCGGTAGTTCACCGAGTGATGGAAGGCGGAGCGGGCCAGCACCAGCCCGTCGACGTGGGTGACCGTCACGCACACGGGCAGCCCGGGCTCCGTCTCCCCGGCGGCCCGCAGGGGACGGGAGCCGGTGGAGCCGTGCAGGTACAGCCGCTCGCAGTCACGGGCGTAGAGCGTGGGCAGGACGACCGGTGCCCCGTCTCGGACGAACCCCAGGTGGCACACGTAGCCCTCGTCCAGGACGGCGTGCACGAGTTCGCGGTCGTACCGGGCGCGGGCGCGCCCCCGGGTGGGGGTGGTGCGGCTGGTCGTCGGATAAGAGCTCTCTGCGGCAGTCGTCATCGGTCGCTCCCTGGGGCGGTTCGTCTCCGCCGGTCCGGTGCCGGCGGTTGCACAGTCAATTGCACTAGTGCATAATTGATTTTGTGCTAGGAGATTATCGCATCGCGGGGCGTCGCGCAGCCGAGATCGCCGCCAGCGTCGAGAGCGGGGTCGGGGCCGGCCGGCTGCCGCCGGGTACGTCACTCCCACCCATGCGGGAGCTCGCGCAGCGGCTGGGTGTCAACCCCAACACCGTCGCCGCCGCCTACCGCATCCTCCGCGAACGCGGGGTGATCGAGACGGCCGGCCGGCGGGGCAGCCGGGTGCGGGCGAGCCCTCCCACGACCGGCCGCCGCGCGTCCCGGATCGAGGTGCCGTCGGGGGCCCGGGACCTGTCGACGGGCAATCCGGACCCCGGACTGCTCCCGGACCTGGCGCCCGCGCTGGCCGCAGCCGCCGGGCGTGGCGCGCGGGAACCGGTCCTCTACGGCTGTGCTCCCGTCGGTACCGCGCTGGAGCGGGTGGCACGTACCGCCCTGAGCCGCGACGGGGTGCCCGCCGGCCCGCTGGCGGTCACCTCCGGCGCCCTGGACGCCATCGAGCGTGTGCTGGCGGCGCACCTGCGGCCCGGCGACACCGTCGCCGTGGAGGACCCCGGCTGGGGCAGCCTGCTGGATCTCGTTCCCGCACTGGGGCTCACGGCAGTTCCGGTCGCCGTCGACGACGAAGGTCCGCTCCCCGCCGACGCCGGACGTGCCCTGCGTGACGGAGCCCGGGCGCTGCTCGTCACCGCCCGCGCCCAGAACCCCACCGGAGCCGCCGTCTCCGCCTCCCGGGCCCGCGCGCTCGGTGAGGTCCTCGCGGCACACCCCGGCACCCTGCTGGTGGAGGACGACCACGGGCACGGCATCGTCGACCTGCCGCTCCACCCGCTGGCCGGCCGCACCGGGCACTGGGCGTTCGTCCGCTCCACCGCCAAGTCACTCGGCCCCGACCTGCGTCTGGCCGTGCTCACGGGCGACCCGGTCACCGTCGACCGGGTGCAGGGCCGGCAGCGTCTGGGCCCCGGCTGGGTGAGCCACCTGCTGCAGGACACCGTGGCCGCCCTGTGGGACCACCCGGGCGGCGCCGGTCCGGATGACGCCGCGGGGTCCTACCGGGAGCGGCGGGACGCTCTGCTGCGGGAGCTGGCCGGGCGGGGAGTCCGGGCCCACGGCCGCAGCGGCATGAACGTCTGGGTGCCGGTCCCGGACGAGACGTCCGCGGTCGCCGCCCTGCTGCGGGACGGCTGGGCCGTGGCTCCCGGAGCGCGCTTCCGGCTCGCCTCCCCGCCCGGGATCCGCGTGACCGTCTCCCCGCTGTCCGCTCAGGACCTCGTGCCGCTGGCGGACGCACTGGCGAAGGCCGTGCGTCCGGCCGTCGCCCGCCGCTGGGACTGACCGCCCACCTGCGGGCCCCGGCGCGGCGAAACGGCGTCCGCTTCCGCAACTGCCCGGTGCGCGCGGCGGTTCGGGCTGTTGCGGGGACCGGCCGGCGGGTGGATCGCCGGCGTCGTGCTGTGAGAGGTTCACCCTGTGAGCATGACGACACCACCCGGCTGGTACCCCGACCCCGCCCACCCCGGGGGCCCGCCGGCCCCCGAGCGCTGGTGGGACGGCAGCTCCTGGACCGGACACGTCCGCGCGCCCGGCACCTGGCGGGACCAGGTGCGGGAGGTCCTCGCCTCCGCCGGCCGGGGTGGGCTCATCGCCCTCTTCGCGGGCGGGACGGTCGTTCTGACCGCCGTGGTCGCGCTGGTCGTCGCCCTGGTCCTGGGAGGCACGGCCGCTTCGCCGTCCGCCGCGGGAACCGGACCGGCCGCCTCCGCCTCCGAGGACGGGGCGCGGGAGCCGGGGGCGGATGAGGAGAGGCGGAGCGAGGAGGACCGGGAGCCCGGTGGTCCGGGGCACACTCCCGGCAGTACCGCGGCCGGTCCCGGTGGCGTCGTTCTTCCCCTGTTCGACGGCTGGGAGGAGCGCGGCTCCGCCGGGGGCGGCACGGGTGTCACCATCGAGGGCTATCCCTGCCCGGCCTCCCCGGACCTGGGCTGTGTCCGGGGCGCAGCCTTCCTCCACCCGCTGCCCGGCGGCGGGCAGTTCGAGCCCCGGGAGATCGCCGAGGCCGACATCGGGGCGAACGCCGAGGAGTCCTACAGCGAGGCGGCCTATCGCGGAGTCACCGGTCACGAGGAGGTGCTGAGCGAGCGGGTGACCGTCGCGGGCCAGGACGGCTACCGGGTCCGCTGGCGGCTGCGGACAGGGGTCGGCACCGAGGCCTACGTCGAATCCGTCGCCTTCCCCGCCCCGGACGGCTCCGGCGCCCTGTTGCTCCGGATCGGCTTCAACATCGAGGACGGCGCACCGCCGGCCGGTGACATGGACCGGATCGTCGAGGGCGCCCGGGCCGTCACCGGCAGCGGGCCCGGTACCGACGTGTGAGCGGACGCCCGTAAAGTGACTCCTGCAGAGCGTGGCCGGCGGCTCGGCGGCGGGCAGGGGGTGTGGGTGATGAACTCCGGACGGAGTGCCGGGCAGGTGCCCGCAGGCCCTTTCGTGCCGGCTCCGGTGCCTCCCTCCGCCCCCCAGGCCGGCCCTTCCTCGTCGGCCGCCCCCTGGCCGCCGCACGACGGGACGCCCTCCGGCCGCCCGGCTCTCCGACCGGTGCCACCGGCACCCCGCAGCCGTCCGCGGCTGGTCGCGGCCGTCACCTGCCTTGTACTGGGCACCGGACTGCTCGGCGGTGCCGCGGCCGGTGCCTGGCTGTCCGGCCCGGGGACGGACCTGCCGGGCGCGGAGGAGGTGTTCGACGAAGGACGCATGCTGTGGCGGGAGCTCCCGGTCGACGACATCTTCCCGCCGGAGCTGACCGGCGAGGGGGCCGGCCCCGGCGGGGCGGACCGGCGCTGGATACGCGTCGCCGTGGCACCCGACAGCGACTGCGCGGACGCCTTCGACCCGCTGCTGAGCGAGGTCCTGTCGCCCGCCGGATGCCACCGGCTGCTGCGTGCCAGCTACCTGGACGACACCGAGAGCAGTGTGATCACCGTCGGCCTCCTGTTCACCCGCGCCGATCCCGCCGGAATGTCCGCCCTGCGCGAGCGGTTCCGGGCCCAGTCGCTCGACGAGCGGACCGACCTGCTTCCCAGGCCCTACGCGCCCGAGGGGACAGCGGCCGAAGGATTCGGTGATGCCCAGCGCGCAGCCTGGACCGTGCGAGTGCTCACCGACATACCCGTGGTGACCTACGCGGTGGCCGGGTTCGCGGACGGCCGCCCGGTCCCGGGGCCCCAGCCGGCCGACCGGGCCGCCGAGGACGGCCAGGACAGCTCTGTCGCCCTGGCGGGACTGGGACACGACGCCACCGGTGTGGCCGACCGTGTGGAGCGCCGGCTGCGCAAGGCGGCCGACCGGACCGTGGCGGAGCGGTCGTGACGCCGGGCCGTGCGCGTACCGTGCCCGCGCGCCTGTTCGCGGCCCTGCTGGCCTCCCTCGTATGCCTGGCCGTGTCCGCCACCGCGGCCCCGGCACGTGCGGACTCCATCCGGGAACAGCAGCGCTGGGCACTGGACGCGGTCAACGCGCCCGAGGCCTGGCGGACCACCAAGGGGGCAGGCATCGTCGTCGCGGTCCTGGACACGGGGGTGGACCCGGACCATCCGGACCTGGCCGGTGCGGTACTGGAGGGGAAGGACTTCGTCGGCATGGGGGCGGAACCGGGCGATCCGGCCTGGGCCGGCCACGGCACCGCCATGGCCGGCATCATCGCCGGGCGCGGCCATGGTCCCGGGCGGGCCAACGGGGTCCTGGGCGTCGCTCCCGAGGCCGCCGTGCTGCCGGTCCGGGTGCTGCTGGAGGACGACGATCCGCAGCGGGACGCCGCACGCGGCAGGCGGGGCAACGCGCTTGCCGAAGGCATCCGATGGGCCGCGGACCAGGGAGCGGACGTCATCAATCTGTCCCTCGGCGACGACAGCGACTCGGCGCACCCCGACCCGAGGGAGGACGCCGCCGTACGGTACGCACTGGGCAAGGGGGCCGTGGTGGTGGCCTCCGCGGGCAACGGTGGGGAGAAGGGCGACCCCGTCTCCTACCCGGCCGGATATCCAGGAGTGATCGCGGTCACCGCGGTGGACCGCGGCGGGGCCCGCGCGCCCTTCTCCACCCAGCGCTGGTACGCCACTGTCAGCGCTCCCGGGAAGGATGTGATCGTCGCCGACCCGGACGGCCGTTACTACGCCGGATGGGGGACAAGCGCCGCGGCGGCCTTCGTCTCCGGCTCGGTCGCCCTGCTCCGCGCGGCGCATCCCGGCCTCACTCCCGCCGAGGTGAAACGGCTGATCATGGAGACCGCCCGGAACCCTCCCGAGGGCGGGCGCAACGACGCGCTGGGAGCCGGCCTGGTGGACCCTGCCGCGGCCATCGCCGCCGCGGCCGCGCAGGACTCGGCCGGGAGCTCCGGTCCCGGCATCGTGCCGTTCGTCCGGGAGCACTTCGGGCCCGGCCCCCGGCCGGAGCCCGAGCCCTCCCGGCCGACGGAACGGCTGGCACCGGCGGCCGGGGCCCTGGGGGTGATGTTCCTGGGGGCGGCGGCGCTGCTGTTCCTGCGGGTCAGACCTCGGACCCTTCCCTGAACGACGCCACCGCCGCCGCGGCGGCGGCCTCGACGGCGGCGACTCCCGAGGCGTAATCGGCGTGACCGTCGGAGACGACCGCGACGAGGTAGCGGCGCCCCTGCGCCACGACCGAGCCGATGCTGTTGATGTCCCACAACTGGGTGTGACTGCGCGGCAGCCAGCCGTTCTTCAGCCGGACCTCTCCGTCCCCCGCCGCGGACACCCCCCACCGCTGGTCGGCCACCACGCCCGCCATCAGCCTGCGGATGTAGGCGCGGGACTCCGGGGAGAGTGCCGAGCCGGTGCCGGCGGGGGGGAAGACGGCGCGCAGGAGGGTGAGCTGGTCCTCACTGGTCGTCTGGGTGAGTCCCCAGTGGCCCCCTTCCCCGCCGCGGGTCCCGGTCAGCCCCAGCCGGGCATTGGCCGCGTCCAGACCTGCCTCACGGCCGATGACGGCCCACAGGGCGTGGGTGGCCTCGTTGTCGCTTCGCCTGATCATGGCCGCGGCAAGGGCCTGCTCCTCCTCGGTCAGCTCGCGCCCGGCGTCCTGTGCGTGGAGCAGCAGCGCGGCCAGGATGTCGACCTTGACGATGCTGGCGGTGTCGAACTTCCCTTCGCCGAACACAGCGCTGCGGCCGGTGTCGGTCTCCAGCACGGCGACCGACAGCCGGACACCGGGGGAGGGGGCGGACAGTGCGCCGGTGTTCTCGAGTGGCGGGGAGGGGGCCGGTGACGGCCCCGCAGGGGAGACGGAAGGGACAGGGCGGACAGGTGGGCCGGGAACCTCCGGTGTCCGGGTGAGGTCCGCGAGGCCCGGACCGGCGGGCAGGACGGCGCCGCGGGCTGCCGGGACCCCGGTCTCCGCCGCCGTCACCGTGGGTGCCTCCGCCGGTCCGGTGGTGTGCCCGGCCCGCGGCGGGTGCCCGCCGGCCGGTTCTCCCGCCGCGGCGGTGGCGATTATCGCGGTGGCGAGCGCGGCATTGACGGCCAGCACCGGCCCGGTCCGTCTCATGGTCTGCCGCGGGACCCGGGGATTCATACGCCTGACGCTATCCCGCACGGATGTGCCCGTCATCGGGCGGTGGTGACGAACGGGTAACGGTCGGCGACGGGGGCCACGCACGGAACCCGTGGCAGCCCCGTTAGGCTCGGTGCGTGGCGTCTGAGAACCCTCCCTCCAAGCGCATTCCCCAGCCGGCGTTCGCCGGCGACGACGGTACCGCCGACCCCGAGCTGGCCCGGGCCCTGGCCGACTGGTCGCAGGACCCGGACACCGAGCCCCGGCTGCTCGAGCTTCTCGCCCGGGCCCGGCTGCTGGTTCCGGTCGTCGCGGTCCTGGGCGAGGAGGAGACGGGGCCCGACGGGCTGCGGCGGGAGAAGAGCAGCGAGATGGCGGTCCTCACTCTCACGGTGCCCGGTGGCCGGCGGGCCCTGCCCGTCTTCACCTGCACCGACGCCCTTGCCCGATGGCGGCCGGAGGCCCGGCCCGTGGCCGTGACGGCGGCCCAGGCGCTCCAGGCGGCCGTACAGGAAGGGGCCGGGACGCTTGTCGTGGACCTGGCCGGGCCGGTGCCCTACGAACTGTCCGGGCCCGGGGTGCGCGCCGTCGCGGGCGGGGGACCACCGGCTTCACGCCCCGAGGTGGCGCAGGCGCTGCGTGATCTGCTCAGCGCCCAGCCTGCGGTGCGTGCCGCGCGGCTGGTTCCCGGCGGAACGGCCGACGGAACGCTCGCGGTGTCCCTGGACGAAGGGGCGGACGCCGGTGCCGTCCAGCAGCTGGCCCGCGCGGTCGCCGGAAGCGAGGTGCTGCGCAGCCACTTGGTCCGCGGCCTGGAGCTGGCGGTCCTCCCGCCCGGCAGTGAGATGCCCGGGACCCCCCTCTACCGGCGCTGAGGGGGTGGGCCGCCGGGGCGCCGGCCCGCGCGGTTCCGGCCCGTGGCCCGGAATCAGCCGAGGACGGGCCCTGTGTACTTCTCGCCGGGGCCCTGGCCCGGCTCGTCGGGGACGGACGACGCCTCCCGGAAGGCAAGCTGCAGGGACTTCAGTCCGTCCCGCAGCGGAGCGGCGTGGTACGAGCCGACCTCCGTGGCGCTCGCGGTGACCAGGCCCGCCAGCGCGGTGATCAGCTTGCGTGCCTCGTCCAGGTCCTTGTGCTGCTCGCCCCCCTCGGCCAGCCCGAGGTTGACGGCGGCCGAACTCATCAGGTGCACAGCCACCGTGGTGATCACCTCCACCGCGGGCACATCGGCGATGTCCCGGGTCATGGTGTCGAAGTCGGGCCCCTGCTCCGGGGTGTCCGGCTGTGTGCTGGCGTCGGTCATGGCGGTTCACTCTCCGGGCGGCTGCGGGGCGGTGCGCTCAAGACTAGGCCCCCCGGCGGCGGGCCGGGGGACCGGTACGGTGCTCGGTGGTCCCTGGTATGCTGGGGGTAACCGACCGGCTGGGAAGTCGCTGCGCATCATGGCTGAACATCATGATCGTGCGGCACCCGTCCCGGCCCGCAAGTGGAGGCTCCGATCTCCCACCTGACCGGCCCTGCGGCCGGCTGGTCACCGGTCAGGCTGCGCCCCGCGGGAGACCGCGGCGGTGCTCCCGGTCCATGAGGAGCCCCGCCTGCGACCCCGTCCGGGGCGTTTCGTGCGTCAGGGCGCGGGGGTCGACCGTCTGCAGATTTCGTGCGCGGCTGTCCGCCAGTCAACCGCGCGGTGTACCCGAGGAGGCCCCATCAGCGCCGAGCCCCGCATCAACGACCGGATTCGCGTCCCCGAGGTGCGACTCGTCGGTCCCAGTGGCGAGCAGGTCGGCATCGTGCCGCTTGCCAAGGCCCTGGAGCTCGCCCAGGAGTACGACCTCGACCTGGTCGAGGTCGCCGCCAACGCGCGGCCTCCGGTGTGCAAGCTCATGGACTACGGAAAGTTCAAATACGAGTCGGCCATGAAGGCCCGTGAGGCGCGCAAGAACCAGGCGCACACGGTCATCAAGGAGATGAAGCTCCGGCCGAAGATCGACCCGCACGACTACGACACCAAGAAGGGTCACGTCGTCCGGTTCCTCAAGCAGGGTGACAAGGTCAAGATCACGATCATGTTCCGCGGTCGTGAGCAGTCCCGCCCCGAGCTGGGCTTCCGGCTGCTGCAGCGGCTCGCCGAGGACGTTCAGGATCTGGGCTTCGTGGAGTCCAACCCCAAGCAGGACGGCCGGAACATGATCATGGTTCTCGGTCCGCACAAGAAGAAGACCGAGGCGATGGCCGAGGCCCGTGAGGCCAAGGCCGCCCGCAAGGCGGAGCAGCAGGGCAACGCTCCGGCCTGAGGCCGGGGCCGCAGCCCGGACGACAACCGAGACTTGGCGCCCCCGCCGCCCCCGCTGGGCCCGGAGGCGCCACCGATGAGGAGAGTTACGGCGACATGCCGAAGAACAAGACGCACAGCGGTGCCAGCAAGCGCTTCAAGATCACTGGCTCCGGAAAGGTGCTGCGCCAGCGCGCCGGTCGCCGTCACTACCTGGAGCACAAGCCGTCGACGCTGACCCGTCGTCTGGCCGGTACCACGGAGACGGCTCCGGCCGACGCCAAGAGGATCAAGAAGCTTCTCGGCAAGTGACGCCGACGTCCCGCGTGACCTGACGGTCCGCGGGCGCGGCGTGATACCGGGACCCATCCGTTTCCGGGCCGTGTGACCGATCCACGGCCCCCCGACAAGGAGTTCAACCAGTGGCACGCGTGAAGCGGGCGGTCAACGCCCACAAGAAGCGCCGGGCGATCCTCGAGCAGGCCAGCGGCTACCGCGGCCAGCGCTCGCGTCTGTACCGGAAGGCCAAGGAGCAGGTCACCCACTCCTTCGTCTACAACTACAACGACCGCAAGAAGCGCAAGGGCGACTTCCGGCAGCTGTGGATCCAGCGGATCAATGCCGCCGCCCGCGCCAACGGCGTGACGTACAACCGGTTCATCCAGGGACTGAAGGCCGCCCAGATCGAGGTGGACCGGAAGATGCTGGCGGAGCTCGCGGTCAACGACCCGAACGCCTTCAGCGCGCTGGTCGAGGCGGCCCAGAAGGCGCTGCCCAGCGACGTGAACGCGCCGAAGGCCGCCTGACACGGCATCGCCCCCCGACGACCGCCCTCCCCGGGCGTCGTCCCACCGCATCACACCGGACCCGCAGGCGCCCGCCGCCTGCGGGTCCGCCGCTGTGCTCCCGCCCCACGAACGAACCGGAAGCGAGCCGCCGCCCCATGGGCCCTGCCGTCGATCTGACCTCCCAGCGCTCGCCGCGCGTCGTCGCCGCCCGGAAGCTCGCCCGTCGCAGCGCCCGGGCCAAGGAGCGCCGCTTTCTGGCCGAGGGCCCGCAGGCCGTCCGCGAGGCCGCCGCACACCGCACGGGCGGTCAGAGCACCCTCACCGAACTGTTCGCGACCGCGGAGGCCGCCGTCCGCCACGCGGACCTGCTGGAGGCAGCCTCATCGGCCGGGGTCCTGGTGCACACCGCCGCCGACGACGTGGTCGCCGGCCTCTCCGGGACGGTCACTCCCCAGGGCCTGGTCGGGGTCTGCCGTTTCCTGGACCGGCCGCTGGAGGAGATCCTCGCCGCCCGCCCTCGGCTGGTGGCGGTCCTCGCCCACGTCCGCGACCCGGGCAACGCCGGCACGGTGCTGCGCTGCGCGGACGCCGCCGGGGCGGACGCGGTGCTGCTCACCGACGCGTCGGTCGACCTGTACAACCCGAAGGCGGTCCGTGCCTCGGCCGGCAGTCTCTTTCATCTCCCGGTCGCCGTCGGCGTGCCCGTCGAGGAGGCCGTGCGCGGCCTGGCCGCGGCGGGCGTCCGGGTACTGGCCGCCGATGGTGCGGGCCGCCGCGACCTGGACGGGGAACTGGACGCCGGTCGGATGGGCGCTCCCACCGCATGGATCTTCGGCAACGAGGCATGGGGACTGCCGGAGGCGACGCGGGAACTGGCTGATGCCGTGGTGCGGGTGCCTCTCCACGGGAGAGCCGAGAGCCTCAATCTGGCCACCGCCGCGGCGGTGTGCCTCTACGCCTCGGCCCGCGCCCAGCGTGCTCCGGGCGGGTGCCGGGCGGGTGACCGGGACGGATGACCGGCCTGCCCCGGAGACGGCCGGATCCCGTGCCCCCGGCCCGCGAGGGGAGTCCGGGGCGGGCCGGATCCTAGTAGGGTGACCGTCGCCGGGCGGTGGAGGGGGCGAGCGGGGATGGACCGGACGGACAGTGCCGTGGAGCTCGGGCTGCGGCCCGACGACCTGCCCGACGGCCTGGTGGTGGCCGACCGGCTGGGGCGCGTCATCTGTTTCAACGCCGAGGCCGCACGGCTCACCGGACGGCGGCCCTCCGCGGCCCTGGGACGCCCGGTGGACCGTGCTCTGCCCCTGGAGGACTCCGACGGCCGGCCCTGGTGGCGGCTGACGGACCCCTACCGCGGACTGGCCACGCGCGGGGGCCAGCCGGAGCGCAACCTGCTGCTGCCCGGGGGCCGCGAGGTGCTGGTCTCCGCCCGCTACGTCCGCTCCCGCCCGGCCGGCCCGGTGCGCCGCCTGGTGATCACGCTGCGGGGCACGGACGCCCGGCAGCGTTCGGAGCGCAGCAACGCCGAGCTCATCGCCACGGTCGCCCACGAACTGCGCTCCCCGCTGACCTCGGTGAAGGGCTTCACCGCAACCCTGCTGAACCGCTGGGAGCGGTTCACCGACGACCAGAAGCGGCTGATGCTGCAGACGGTCGACAGCGATGCCGACCGCGTCACCCGCCTGATCACCGACCTGCTGGACGTCTCCCGGATCGACTCCGGGCGGCTGGAGATCCGCCGCCAGCCGGTCCGGCTCGACGAGGCGGTCCGCCGCCACGTGCAGACCCTGGTGCGCGGGGGGCACCGGGCGGACCGTTTCGCCCTGCGGACGGCCGGTACGCTCCCCGTGCTGTGGGCGGACCCCGACAAGATGGACCAGGTGCTCGGCAACCTGCTGGAAAACGCGGTGCGGCACGGCGAGGGAACTGTCACCATTGAGGTGGGCCCCGTTCCGCCGACGAAGAACCGCCCGGAGGGAACCGCCGTGACGGTGAGCGACGAAGGACCCGGCATCCCCGAGGAGGCGATGCACCGGGTCTTCACGCGCTTCTGGCGCGGCAGTTCGCGCGGCGGCACCGGCCTGGGCCTCTACATCGTCAAGGGCATCGTGGAGGCCCACGGGGGGACCGTCACCGTGAGCCGCGCACCGGCAGGCGGGGCGCGCTTCCGATTTATCCTGCCCGCGGGCACCCCGGCCGTCCTGGCCTGAGCGGTTCCGCGGGCGCCACCGGTCCTGACCCGCGCGCTCGTCCCCGTAGACTCGACCCCTGGCGCCTTTGCGCCACGTCGCGGGCACAGCGTGAAGCCACCCCCATCGGAAGTACGGGAAGAGATGTCGGCACCCAACAAGTCCTACGACCCAGTCGAGGTCGAGGCACTGAAACCGGAAGAGATCGACCGGGCGCGGGACGAGGCCCTGGCGGCTGTCGCCGCGGCGAGTAGCCTGCCGGAACTGCGCGAGGTGAAGGCCGCCCACGCGGGCGACCGCTCCCCGCTGGCCCTGGCCAACAGGGAGATCGGGGCGCTGCCGCCGCAGGCCCGGGCGGAGGCCGGCAAACGCGTCGGCCAGGCGCGCGGCGCGGTCAGCCGGGCGCTGCGGTCCCGCCAGGAAGAGCTGGAGGCCGAGCGTGACGAGCGGGTCCTGGTCGAGGAGGCGGTGGATGTCACGCTGCCCCACGACCGGGTGCCCTCCGGAGCCCGGCACCCCCTGACCACGCTCTCCGAGCGGATCGAGGACATCTTCGTGGCCATGGGGTACGAGGTGGCCGAAGGGCCCGAGGTGGAGGCCGAGTGGTTCAACTTCGACGCCCTCAACATCGCCCCGGACCACCCGGCGCGCACGATGCAGGACACCTTCTTCGTGCGGGGCCGCGAGCAGGAGGATTCCGGTGTGGTGCTGCGCACCCACACCTCGCCGGTGCAGATCCGCTCCCTGCTCGGCCGCGAGCTGCCGGTGTACGTGATCTGTCCGGGGCGCGTCTTCCGCACCGACGAGCTGGACGCCACCCACACCCCGGTCTTCCACCAGGTGGAGCTGCTGGCGGTCGACGAGGGCCTGACCATGGCCGACCTCAAGGGCACCATGGACCACATGGTGCAGGCGCTCTTCGGCGAGGACATGCGCACCCGGCTGCGCCCGAACTACTTCCCCTTCACCGAGCCGTCCGCCGAGATGGACATGCTCTGCTACAAGTGCCGCGGCGCGTCCGTCGGCAACCCCGACCGGCCCTGCCGGACCTGCTCCAGCGAGGGGTGGATCGAGCTGGGCGGCTGCGGCATGGTCAACCCGCGGGTGCTCACCGCCTGCGGTGTGGACCCGGAGCGGTACAGCGGCTTCGCCTTCGGGTTCGGCATCGAACGGATGCTGATGTTCCGCCACAACGTCGAGGACATGCGAGACATGGTCGAGGGTGACGTCCGGTTCACCCGGCCCTTCGGGATGGAGATCTGATGCGCGCCCCGCTTTCCTGGCTGCGGGAATACGTCGACCTCCCGGCCGGTGAGACCGGCCGGGACGTGGCCGCGAAGCTGATCGACGCCGGGCTGGAGGTGGAGACCGTTGAGCAACTGGGCAGAGGACTGTCCGGTCCGCTGGTCGTCGGCAAGGTCCTGGCCATCGAGGAGCTCTCGGAGTTCAAGAAGCCCATCCGCTACTGCCAGGTGGACGTCGGGGACGCCAACGGCACCGGCGAGCCGCAGAACATCATCTGCGGGGCCACCAACTTCGCCGTGGGTGACAAGGTAGTCGTAGTACTGCCCGGCGGAGTCCTGCCCGGTGACTTCAAGATCACCGCGCGGAAGACCTACGGCAGGGTCTCCGAGGGGATGATCTGCTCGGCCGCCGAGCTCGGCATGGGCGACGACCACAGCGGCATCATCGTCCTGCCCGCCGAGCACGCACCGGGCACCGACGCCATCGGCCTGCTGGAGATCGTCGACGAGGTCCTGGACATCGCGGTCACCCCCGACCGGGGCTACGCACTGTCGATGCGCGGCATCGCCCGCGAGACGGCGATCGCCTACGGCCTGCCGCTGCGTGACCCGGCGCTGCTGGATGTCCCGGCGCCGAACACGGACGGTTTCCCCGTCGAGGTGACCGACCGGGCCGCCTGTGACCGTTTCGTGGCCCGCACCGTCACCGGGGTGCGCCCCGGGACGAGCTCCCCGCTGTGGCTCCAGCGAAGGCTGCAGAAGGCCGGCATGCGCCCCATCTCCCTTGCCGTGGACATCACCAACTACGTGATGCTGGAGCTCGGCCAGCCGCTGCATGCCTATGACCGGGCCCGGCTGGAAGGACCCATCGGGGTCCGCAGGGCCGAGCGCGGGGAGAAGCTGACCACCCTGGACGGCACCGAGCGCACCCTCGATCCGGAGGACCTGGTCATCACCGACCGCAATGGGCCGGTCGGCCTGGCCGGGGTGATGGGCGGTGCCGACACCGAGATCGCCGATGCCGCCGCGGAGCAGGGAATCGGCGAGCCGGGGGGCACGACCGACATCGTCGTGGAGGCGGCGCACTTCGACCCGGTCGCCATCGCCCGGGCCGCCCGCCGCCACAGGCTGTCCTCCGAGGCGTCGCGGCGCTTCGTGCTCGGCGGCGACCCGGAGGCCGCCGAAGCGGCCCGGCAGCGGGCGGTCGACCTGCTGGTGCTGCTGGCCGGCGGCACCGCCGAACCCGGCGTCACGCAGATCGCCGCCCCCGTCACCCCGCGGACGGTGCGGATGCGCGCCGACCACCCCGACCGGGTCGCCGGTGTGACCTACGGGCGCGAGGCCGTGGCGCGCCGGCTCCAGCAGGTGGGCTGCGACGTCTACGGTACTGACGAGCTGATCGTCACCGTGCCGAGCTGGCGTCCCGACCTCGCCGCCCCCAACGACCTGGCCGAGGAGGTCATCCGGCTGGAGGGGTACGAGACGCTCCCCTCCACGCTGCCCCGGCCGCCCGCCGGCCGCGGGCTGACCGGCCGGCAGCGGCTGCTCCGCCGGGTGGGCAGGGCACTGGCCGGCGCCGGCTACGTGGAGGCCCCGAACTACCCGTTCCTCGGGCAGGCCGCCCTGGAACAGCTGGGACTGCCCGCGGACGACGACCGCCGTCGCACCGTGACGCTGGTCAACCCGCTCTCCGACGAAGAGCCCGCGCTGCGGACCACGCTGCTGCCCGGGCTGCTGGCCGCGCTGCGCCGCAATCACGGACGGGGCAGCACCGACCTGGCACTGTTCGAGACGGGTCTGGTGTTCCGGCCGACAGGAGAGGAGCCGGAGGCCGTCCGGCTCCCGGTCGACCGCCGTCCGTCCGACGAGGAGATCGCCGCGCTGGATGCCGCGCTGCCCCGGCAGCCGCGCCGGGTCGCGGTGGTGCTCGCCGGGGCCCGCGAGCTGTCCGGCTGGTGGGGGCAGGGCCGCGCCGCGGGATGGGCGGACGCGGTGGAGGCCGCCCGCGCTGTCGCCCGGGAGGCGGGTGCGGAGCTTTCGGTCGCCGCGGACCGCCACGCGCCGTGGCACCCCGGGCGGTGCGCGGCCCTGTACGCCTCCGTGGACGGTGAGCGGACCCTGGTGGGGCACGCCGGGGAGCTGCACCCGAGGGTGATCAAAGCCATGGGGCTGCCCGAGCGGACCTGCGCGATGGAGGCCGATCTCGACCTGCTCGCCAGGGCGGGTGCCGGAGGAGTGAGCGCACCGCACGTGTCCTCCTTCCCGGTGGCGACCCAGGATGTCGCCCTGGTGGTGGACGCGGCGGTACCCGCCGCCCGGGTCGAGGCGGCGCTGCGTTCCGGCGCCGGGGAACTGCTGGAGTCGCTGCGGCTCTTCGACGTCTTCACCGGTGAGCAGGTCGGGGAGGGCAAGAAGTCGCTCGCGTACGCTCTGCGCTTCCGTGCCGCGGACCGCACACTCACCGCCGAGGAGGCGTCGGCGGCGCGGGACGCGGCCGTCGCTGCCGCCGTCGAGCGCAGCGGCGCGGTGCTGCGCGGCGCCTGAAAGGCTCGGCCGGCGGGCGGCCGGGAGGGGACCGACGACATCCGCCGGTCCCGTCCCGGCCGCTTCCCTGTGAGGTGGTGTTCCCGCGCCGGGCGCGGGCGGTCACTCGGGCCGGCGCAGCCGGGTGACGACGGTTTCCGCGTGGCGGGTGGTGCTGCGCAGCACTTCCACGGTCAGCCCGGACGGCACCGGCCGGTAGACCGTGCCGTCGCCGGCCAGGGCGGTGGCGGGATCCGGCGCGGCCGGCCCGGCGAGGGCCGAGGCGATCTCCGCGCGCTGGGCCGGGGCCAGCGGGGCGGAGATCACCGGTGTGTCGTCGTCCGGCAGGACCAGCGCCAGCGCCCGGGGCCGGAACGCCGGGCCCACTGTCCCCACCACCGCGGCCTCCCGGGTCTCGCTGTGGCGGAGTTTGCGCCACTCACCACGGCCGGCCCGGTAGGGCTGGTCCAGGCGTTTGATCACCAGTCCCTCCACGCCGGTGGGCGGCAACGAGTCGTACCAGGCCCTCGCCACGTGGGGATCAAGTGTCTGCGGCACGGCCTGCACCGGTGGTCCGAGCTGTTCGAGCAGCGCGGTCAGCCGAGCGCGGCGCTCCCGCAGCGGCAGCCGCCGGAGGTCCTCGCGCCCCAGCGCCAGCAGGTCGAACACGGCGTAGGAGGCGGGCAGCTCTCGGGCCAGCCCGGCCGCCCGTACCCGGCCGGCCGCCGCCCGGCGCTGCACGGCGGCGAAGTCGGTGCGCCCGGCCCGCGTCCACACCACCGCCTCACCGTCCAGCACGGTTCCCTCCGGCAGCCGTTCCACGGCCGTCGCGAGGTCGGGGAAACTGTCGGTGACCAGGCGGCCGGAGCGTGCCTGGAGCAGTACACCGGAGCCGGTCCGGAAGGCCACCATTCGGTGTCCGTCGAACTTCGGCTCGTAGGCCAGATCCCCGCGCGTGGGCAGGGTGCGCACGGTGCGGGCCAGGGCCACTCGCACCGGTGGCCGCAGCGCGCTCACCGCGGCGCCGGGAGCGGCCGGGCCCGCTCACGGTCCAGCAGCCCCGCCAGCAGGTCGCCATGGGCCTCCAGCCGCGCGGCTACGTGCTCGATCTCGAAGCGCAGCTGCTCCGGGTTCTCGCACCGCCCGATCTCCTCCCACGTCACGGGCGTGGAGACGACCGGGGAGGCCCGCGCCCTCGCGGTGTAGGGAGCTGCCGTGGTCTTGGCCCGGGCGTTCTGGCTGAAGTCGATGAACACCTTTCCCGGACGCAGCCGGCGGGTCATCGTCGCGATGGCCAGCCCCGGCAGCTCCCGCGCGGCCCGGACCGCCAGTGCCCTGGCGTACTCGGTGACCTCCCGGGAACCGGCCGGTTCGAGCGGGACGAGCAGATGCAGGCCCTTGGCCCCGGAAGTCTTGGGATAGGCATGGAGGCCATCGGCGGCCAGCACCTCGCGCAGCCACATCGCGACCTCGCAGCACTCGACGATTCCGGCCGGCGGGCCCGGATCGAGATCGAGCACCAGCCGGTCGGCCTCCCCGGGGGAGCGGCACGGCCACTGCGGGGTGTGGAGCTCCACGACCAGGTTGGCCGCCCACACCAGGCTCGGCGCGTCCTGCACCAGAATCTGCGCCGTGGTGCTGCCGTCGGAGTGCGGAACCATGCAGGTGTTCACCCAACCGGGGGTACCTGGCGGAACGTTCTTGGTGAAGAACACCTGGCCCCGCGGCCCGTCGGGGTAGCGCAGAAGACTCAGCGGGCGATCGCGGAGGTGGGGCAGCAGGGCGCCCGCGTTGGCGGCGTAGTAGTGCAGCAGCTCGCCCTTGGTCGTGCCTCCCGGATAGATCACCTTCTCCAGATTGCTGAGGGTCAGCCGGCGCCCTTCCACCTCGATGACAGGCATACCCTGAGAATGCATGAAAGGGGCAAATGATGCGAACCATATGGAAGGGTGCGATTTCATTCGGCCTGGTGAGCATTCCCGTCAAGGTCGTGGGTGCCACGGAGAACCACAGCGTGTCCTTCCGGCAGGTCCACACCGCCGACGAGGGGAGGATCCGCTACCGCAAGGTGTGCGAGCTGGAGGGCGAGGAGGTGCCCAGCGAGGAGATCGGAAAGGCGTACGAGGCCGCGGACGGCTCGCTGGTCCAGCTGACGGACGCCGACTTCGCCTCGCTGCCGCTGCCCACCGCCCGGACCATCGAGATCCTCGGCTTCCTGCCGGTCGGCAGCATCGACCCCTACCAGCTGGACCGTTCCTACTACCTGGCCCCGGACACCGGAGCGGCCAAGCCCTACGTGCTGCTGCGTGAGGCCCTGAGGCGAGGTGACAGGGGAGCCATCGCCAAGCTCGCGATGCGGGGACGGGAAACGCTGGCTCTCCTGCGTGCCCTGGAGGGGGACGTCCTCGGCATGCACACCCTGCTGTGGCCCGACGAGATCCGGCCCGCGGCGGGTCTGGAGCCGGACGAAAAGGTCACCGTGCGGGATGCCGAGCTGGATCTGGCCGACACCCTGATGAACTCCCTGGGAGAGGTGAATCTCGAGGAGCTCCACGACGAGTACCGCACCGCACTGGAGTCGCTGGTGAGGGCCAAGCTGGCGGGACGGGAGCCCGAGATGCCGGGGGAGCGGCCGGCGGGAGGCCGGGTCATCGACTTGATGGCGGCCCTGGAGGACAGCGTCCGCACCGCCAGGGAGAGCCGCGGCGAGGGGGCCGGAGCCGAGACGGGGGCCGAGGGCGAGGAGGCGACGGTGACCTCCTTGGAGCGGCAGAACGGCAAACCGGCCGCAGGGGCCGGCGGCAGACGGAAGACCGCCAAGAAGACCGAGACGAAGACCGCCCCGGCCCGCAGGAAGCGGCCGGCGGCGAAGAAGGAGGCCGGCCGGAAGGAGGAGCGGAAGGAAGGGGGCAAGCCCGCCCGGAAGAAGACGGCCGCCGAGAAGTCCGGCGGGCGCAAGCGGGCCTCCTGAGCACCGCGCGACCGTCTGTCATCCGCCGGTGCGCGGGGCCTTTCCGGGCCCGCCTCCCCGCGGAGAACCGCGCGGGGAGGCCGAGGGCACCGGGATCAGAGGTAGGAGTAGAAGCCGGCGCCGGACTTGCGCCCCAGGTGGCCGGCGGCGACCATCCGCAGCAGCAGCGGCGGAGCGGCGTACAGGGGTTCCTTGAATTCTTCGTACATCGAGTCCGCCACCGAGGCCACGGTGTCCAGGCCGATCAGGTCGGCGAGCTTGAGCGGCCCCATGGGGTGGGCACAGCCCAGCTCCATGCCGTTGTCGATGTCCTCCCGGCTGGCGGCGCCGGACTCGAACATCCGCACGGCGGACAGCACGTACGGAATGAGCAGAGCGTTCACCACGAAGCCTGAGCGGTCCTGTGCCCGGATGGCGTGCTTGCCCAGTATCCCGGTGACCACGGCCTCGGCCCGCCCGACGGTCTCCTCCGAGGTGGTCAGCGCGGGGATGATCTCCACGAGCCGCTGCACCTGGGCCGGGTTGAAGAAGTGGATGCCGATCACCTGCCCCGGCCTGGTGGTGGCCACTGCCAGCTTCACCAGCGGGATGGAGGAGGTGTTGGAGGCCAGGATCGCGTCGGGACGGGTGACCACCTGGTCGAGCACCTGGAAGATCTCGGTCTTCACCGGCTCGCTCTCCACGACGGCCTCGATCACCAGATCGCGGTCGGCGAACTCCCCGAGGTCGGTGGTGAAGGTGAGCCGGGCAAGCGTGGCCTCCCGCTGCTCAGCGGTGATCTTTCCCCGCCCGGTGGCCTTGTCAAGCGAATGGACCAGCCGGCTCCGTCCCAGCTCCAGTGCCTCGCCGGTGGTCTCCGCGACCTTCACCTCGAGTCCGGCCCGCGCGCACACCTCCGCGATACCCGCCCCCATCTGGCCGCACCCGACGACTCCGACCCGTTCGATGTCGGTCACACCCATGCCTTTCGCTGGTCAACACGTCATGGGGCGACAAACACGCCGACCGCGCTGTCACCGCCGCGACCGACGTTACTCCGGATGCGGCCGTGGGGGACCGGCCGGGGTCGGTCCCCCACCCTTGTTCAGCATGATCTAGCGCGGAACCCCGGCGGTGGCGATGTTGACGATGCCGAGGTCCACGCCGATGAAGCCGTCCGGCTCGTACGTCTCGGCCTCGGGAACCTCGCACGTGGCGATCAGATGGAAGACGCCGTCACGCTCGATCAGGTCGCATCCACCGGCTACCAGGCCGCCGGAGGCGCCCTGAA
>NZ_BAAAMJ010000088.1:0-15958 GCF_039529215.1 Streptomyces sodiiphilus
GAAGCCGTCCGGGAGGGTCGGCGTGGCGGGCACGGTCGGCGGGACGGGAGGGACATCCGGCCCGGCCGGCCGCTCGGCGGCACGGTGGGCCCGCTCCTCCGCGTCCCACTCCAGGTATGCCTGGCAGGACCCGCAGAAGCGGTCGTCCGCGGCGTTGAGGAAACCGCAGTCCGGGCAGATCACGGCTCACCCCCTTCCGGTTCCGGCAGCACTTCCACCCGGGACGCCACATGCGCGGGCACCTCCGCCGCCACCAGCCGCTCCAGGCGCGCCCGGTTCAGCCGCTCCGGATCGGGGACGCGGACCCGCACCAGGACCCACGGCCGGGCGGTGCCCGGCAGCGCGGTGCCCGGGGCCGACGACCAGGAGGCGGCGCCGCTCTCGGTGATCTCCGGCTCGGCGCCGGTCTCCACCCGCACCGCCGCCGCCAGCCCCCGCCGGGTGCCGCGCGCCCGGTGCCGCGCCACGGCGCCGGAGACCACCGCGCGCCGCTGGGTGTGCGGCCGTTCCGCGTCGACCTCCACCGCCACCCATCCCGCGAGCCAGGCCAGAAAGTCCTCCGGCGCGGTCCGCGGATGCAGGTGCGCGGGCAGATTGTCGAGGGTCAGCAGCACCGGGGCCAGCACCTCGTCCAGGGCGCTGAGCATCCTCGGCAGGAAGTCGTCGTCCCCGTAGACAGCCGGCAACTGCCCCAGCAGCGGGTGCGTGGTGGGCAGCCCCGGGATCACGCCGCGCATTCAGTCCTCCCTCACTCGCAGCTGGTGTTCGTAGCTGAACACCAGTGCGTGCCGGTCCAGTTCGATGCGGGTGGCCGGCTCGGCGCGTTCCCCGGTGACGGGGTCGGCGGGGAAGAGCCGCACATCCTCCACCAGGTCGACGCCGGGCACGCCCTGCAGCACCGCGAAGACTTCCCCGGAGTGCACCGGCCGCCCGAACGGCCAGCCCTGCCCCTCCGGCCCGCCGGTCAGCGGATTGAAGTAGCCGTACAGCGCCGTCAGCGCCTCCTCCCGCAGCCGCTCCCCGGCCACGCCGCGCGCCGCGCGCACCGTGGCGACCACCGTGACGCCCTCGTAGTACGGGGGCTCGACGACGACCCGGGCGCCGATCGTGCGGCGCTCGTCCAGATGGGAGGCGATCATCGCCAGCGTGTCATCAGGAGGGATCAGCTCCTCGAACCGGATGCGGCCCTGTGCGTCGCTGCGGCCCGCCGGGACCACCAGCAGCCGCACCCCGGCCTCCGCCACGACGTCCCCCGGCCCGGGGCCGGCGTCGCCGACGGGCACGCAGCTGACCCGGGCGGCGTCCGGCGCGACCTCCCGGGCCAGCTGCTCGTAGTCGTGCGGCACCACGGCCCGCTGCAGTGTCCGCAGCGTCATCGGGCCACGCTTCTTGGCGTTCTCCAGGGTCTCCCCGTCCACCCCGCCCAGGGCGGCCCGCCGGTTCTCCACCCGCGCCACATACGGCAGTGAGCTGCGCAGCACCCGCAGCGCGCCACGCGCCACATTCCCCCGCCGGCCCCCGCCGGTGCGGTAGCGGCGCACCCGCACCGGCCGCCGCTCCGGCGGAAAGGCGCCGTAGCTGCGCAGCGTGCCGTCGGGCTGCCGCACGGCCGGGCCGAAGTCCACCCGCCCGGAGATCGGGTCGAGGGTGATGTGCCGGTCGTAGACGGTGGAGTGCGCGAAGTGGTCCACACGCTGCCAGGGCACCCAGCCGGACTCCTCGGCGACCTCCACCACGAACGGCTCCTCGTCGGTGATCACCGGCGGCCGGGAGACGTGGAAGCTCTGCCCGGGGAGCCCGTTGGAGGTGCCGATGATCTCCTCGGTGACGGTCTCCGAGTGCGTGGCCTCCACCGTGCCCCCGATGGTGAACGCCGTGACCTGACGGACCGTCGGCGAGGCCACGTAGGTCGGCTGGCCCGGCTCCGCCTCCAGCAGCCGGCAGCGCAGCCAGCCACCGGACTGCCGGGCCACCACCGAGGTGGCGTGCGCCGCCGGCAGATGCAGAATGACCTCGCCCGCCTTGTTGAACCCGCCGGTGTCGTCCTTCTCCACCTCGCACGCCACCCAGCCGCCGCCGTCCCAGGCCTCCCACAGCAGCGGCGCGCGTCGCGGGTCCACGCCGACGCCCTCCACCGAGCAGTCCAGACGCAGCACCAGCGCGCAGTTCGGCACCGGATTGGACAGCCCCACATAGAGGCAGTCACCCGGCACCGGGGCGGGGGAGAAGCACGGCACGTCCCGGCCCAGCGCCAGCTCCTGCGAGCGGTCCGTGGCATTGCCGGACGCCCCCCATGTCGCCAGGTGGCGGAAGGAGCACGGCACCACCGACAGGTCCCGGCCGGTGGTGAACACCACCGCTTCCTCCGTCTCGGTGCGCACCGTCGTGACCTCCGTGCCGGCCCGCACCCGCAGCGGCTCCGGCTGCGGCGCGGACAGCCAGAACGTGACCTTGGTACGGGCCGCCGTCGGCGGATGGAGCCGCACTCCGATGAGGCCCAGGAACGCCAGGTAGTTCTTCTCCGGCACCCGGTTCAGGCGGTAGATCAGCTGATCGACCATCGTCGCGAACGCCTCGATCAGGGTGACCCCCGGATCGGACACATTGTGGTCCGTCCACTCCGGGCAGCGCTGCTGGACCAGTCGCTTCGCCTCGTCCACGAGCCCCTGGAAGCGCCGGTCGTCCAGATTCGGGCTGGGCAGCGTCATGGAGACTCCTCGTGCCGGGGGATCACATAGAAGGGGAAGACGAGATTCCGCGGATCGTTGGAGCCCCGCACCGCGTAGCCGATGTCGATGTACAGCACCCCTTCGTCGGCCTCGTCGAAGCGGACCACCACATCGCCCACCTCGATCCGCGGCTCCCAGCGCTCCAGCGCGCGCCGCACCTCGTAGGCGAGCTGCCCGGCGGTGCCCGCGTCGGCCGGGGCGAAGACGTACTCGTTCAGACCGCAGCCGAACTCCGGCCGCATGGGCCGCTCGCCCGGGGACGTCATCAGGATCAGCCGGATGGACTCCTCCAGCTCCCGGTCCCCGCGCACCAGCGCGATGCTGCCGGTGGCGTCGGTGCGCGGCGGGAACGCCCAGCCCGCGCCGATGAACTGCTGCGCCACGCCCCTCACCCGCCGATCTGCACGCTCGGGCAGCCGGCCAGCACCGGTGAACCGCACGCCGACACATCCCCGGCCCGCGCCGCGGGCTGCCCGCCGATCAGCACGGTCGCACTGCCCGGCGGAGCCAGCGCGGAGGGCAGATGCCCCGCCGGCGACTGGCACTGGTGCGGGGTGCCGACCGTGGCGGCGGGCTGCCCGCCGATCAGGACCGACGGCACCCCCGGACCGCTGATCACGCCGGGGTGGCCCGTGGGGTCGCCCACCCGTGCCGCTGCTGGCATCGTCGCTCCCTCTTCCCGCCTAGTTGATCTTCACCAGCGGAGCGTTGACGGAAAGCGATCCGCCGCCCCGCAGCTCCGTGCGCTCACCGCTGACCGACACCTGCCCGCCCCGCACATCCACCGCCCCGTCCGTGGCCAGCCGCAGCTCGCCGCTGCCGCCGTCCACCCGCACACCGGAGCGGGAGGTCAGCGTCACCGAGTCCCCGGACAACTCCAGCGCGCCGGTTCCCGCGTCGACGCTCACGCCGCCGTTCGCGGAGACCGACACGCGTTCCCCGGCCTCGATCACCACCGAACCGTCGCTGTGCACGACGATCTCCGTCGCGCTCTGGTCGAGCCCGATGGTGAGCTTGCCGTCGCCCGTGACCAGCCGCACGCCCCGCTGCCCGCCGTCGGCGTCCAGCAGCTCCACCTTGTTCCCGCTCCTGGAGCCGAACGCCCGTTTGGTGACGGCCCCGCTCGTCGGATCCACCGCGTCCGAGCCACCGTCCGCGCCCTGCCCCTGAGCGGGCTTGTCCTGCCCGTTGAAGAGCCCCGCCAGTACGTACGGCCGGTCCAGGCGGCCCTGCTCGAAGCCGACCAGCACCTCGTCCCCGACCTCCGGGATGAACGCCTCCCCGCCACCCGTGCCGGACGCCTGCGCGGTCCGCGCCCAGCCGCTGGCGTACTCCTCCGACAGCCAGGGGAAACTGACCTTCACCCGCCCCAGGCCCTCCGGGTCCTTGGTGTCGGTGACCGTGCCGTTGGCCAGCCCCGGCGCCCGCCCGCCGCCGGTGTGCGACGCGCCGCCCCCGCCACCGGTCAGCCCCAGCAGCGACCGCTCCTGCTCCCCGGAGACCGTCAGCCAGGTCTCGTACCCCCGCACCGGATCGAAGACATGCCGGGTGGACGTCACCGTGTACCGGCCCTCGAACGGCGCCCCTACCCCGGCCAGGGTGACCGCGCCGCCCGCCCGCACCTCCGGGTTGCCGCGGATCACCGCCTCCAGCTCCGCGAACGAGCCGGCGATGCGCCGCGCCAGCGCCTCCGCCGCCTGGTCCACCTCCGCCTGGCTGCCGTAACCGCCGTCGCTGACGCCGTACTCCGCTTCCCCGAACGGCCCGGTCATGTCCTGCGGAGACACCCCGAGGTCCAGCGTCGGCGCCGCACCGGCCTCGGCGCGGCCCACCAGCGGCTGCCCCGCCCGCACGTCCCAGCCCCGCACCTCGACCGCGGTGACCTGCTCCGCCGCCGACACCGCCGCCCGGCAGCGCAGCAGGTTGTCACCCATCTCCAGCACCAGCGGATCGCTGCCCGCCCGCGCCGGCACATCGGGTGCCCCGCTCGCCTCCGTCGGCCGCACCACATGCAGCCGGCCGTCCGCCACGAACGCCTGGGCGCCGGCCTCCTCGGCCAGCCCGTGCACGAACTCCCAGTCGCTGATGTTCGGCTGCGCCACGTGCTCCAGCACCGGTCCGGCCACCTCCATCCGCCCCGGCTCCAGCCCGGCGCGGCGCGCCACCTGGGTGCAGATGTCCGCGAGCGTCATGTTCTGGTAGCTGGCCACCCGCCGCCCCCGGAACAGCAGATGTGCCCGGTCCAGGCCCCGGATCACGGTGAACGTGCCCGTGTCGTCGATCTCCAGCTCCAGGGCCGTGATCTGCCCCTCCAGCAGCGGGCGAGGCCCCGGCCCGTCCCCGGCGTCCGCCAGCAGCCGCACCTCACTGCCGATCGTCACGCCCGTCTGCTCCAGCAGCACCCGGCCGGGGTCCCGGAACCGGAGCACGAACAGGTCCGGCAGCCGGCGGCTGTCGTCCACATACGCCTCGACCAGGGTGTTCGCCAGCGCCACCGGCAGCGGGCTGCCGTCGAACTCCACCTCGAGGGTCTTGGCGACGCTCTCTCCGGCCATCCGCCGTCACCTCCCCGCCCCGGCGGGCAGCGCCGCCCGGGGCGCCGCGCCCGCCAGTACCCGGCCCGGTGGCCGCACCGGGCCCTCCCCGAGCTCCCCTGCCGGTTGGGTCCCCGCCCCGCGGGCCCGGCCCCGGACCAGTTCCTCACGCGACGGCAGCAGCAGCTCCTGCCCTTCCCGCAGCCGCATCGGATCGTCGATCCCGTTGACCTCGGCGATCAGCCGCCAGCCCGCCGGGTCCCCGTACTCCCGCCACGCGAGATGCGGCAGCGTGTCCCCGGCCCGCACCCGGTGCACCCGCCGCGCGTCCCGCGCCCCGGACGTCGGGTTCTGCCCCGGCGTCTCGCCCGTGATCTCCTCCATCGTGACCTGGCACACGGCCCGGATCGGCACCCCGGAGGTGGTGAACAGCGTGTACTTCACCTGCACCTGGCTGACATACCCGGGGAAGCCCGTCAGCCCGCCCCAGTGGAACACCACCCAGGGCGGCGAGGACCGCTTCTGCTGCCGGCTCTCGCTCGTCGGCACACAGCACGCCAGCAACTGCTCCACCGAGGACACCACGCTGGAGTCCTGGGTGTCGCTGGCGTCGAAGAACATCTCCACCGTCAGCTTGCTGGGCTCCGGGCCCTGATACTCCGGCGGACCCGCGCTCTTCGCGCCCTTGGCACTGTTCCGCTTCCACGACGCCGACTTGCTCAGGCTCAGCTCCCGCGGGTTGAACTGGAAGTCCACCCGCCCGCACGGTCCGCCCGGCGTCAGGCTCCCGCCCGGCGGGGGCGTGCGCAGCTCCAGATACGCGTGCTCCAGCTTGGGCCGCGACCCCGGGCCACCGCCGCTCCCGGCCGCACTGAACGCCACGGGTGCACTCATACCGCCTCAGCCCTCCATGACGTAGCCGTGGTGGGCGATCTCGATCGTCTCCATGGCCACCTTCGGCGAATCCGGATTGAACGACGGCCCGGTCCAGCGCACCGGCACCACCTCGAGCAGCCCCCACTGCGCCACCTTGCGCCCGTCCCCGGTGCGGGCCTCGATGTGCGCCGTCTTCCGGCTGAACCCGGTGGTCATGGACGCGAACCACTTGGCGACCTTCTCCGTGTCCCGCGTCAGCGGCCGCGACAGCTTCACATTGGGGTACTTCAGCCGCGTCGGCAGCTGCCACACATGGCCGTTGTTCCCGCCCTCCTCGCGCCGCTCCAGCACCACCTCGCAGCCCAGCCCCTCACAGGTGTTGAACGAGCCGAGCTCGATGCCGTCCACGGTGACGACGAAGCAGACGCTGACCGCGGGGTCATCGTTCACATTCATCCCCGGACCCCTTTCCCGATGCCTGGTGATCTGCCTGGTGTGGTCAGTGCCTGGTGTTGATCAGAAATCCGGCGCGCTCCCGCTCCAGCCGCAGCTCGGCCCGGAGCATCCGGCTCAGCGGCGGATACAGCGCCCGGACCAGCTCGTCGCTGACCTCCGGCGCCCCGGCCTTGCCCCCCGCACCGGCAGGGCCCGGCCTCTCACCGCCCTCGTCCTCCGGGGCGGCGGCGTCCGGCCCCGGCTCGGGCAGCGGAGCATCCGGCGGGTCCTCGTCCGGCCCGGCATCCAGCAGTTCCCCGGGAAGGATGTCCTCCCCGGCGTCGCCCACATCCCCGCCGTCGTACCGCTGCACCGCCGTCGGCACCGCCACCGCTGTCGGCTCCGGCGGCGGTGACGGCGGTGGACCCGGCACCGTCCCCGGCGCCCCCCGCGGCGCCCCGAACACCACCGATCCATCGGCCGAGCGCTGCGCCACTCCGGCCGCGATCGCCGCAGACCCCGCGTCCGGCAGCCCGCCCGTGCCCCGGGCCGTGCCCGCGCCGGCCA
Source organism: Streptomyces sodiiphilus (assembly GCF_039529215.1). Lineage (NCBI taxonomy): Bacteria > Bacillati > Actinomycetota > Actinomycetes > Kitasatosporales > Streptomycetaceae > Streptomyces > Streptomyces sodiiphilus. The sequence continues at coordinate 7,142 of NZ_BAAAMJ010000088.1, forward strand.
CCGGAGGAACGGACGGCCGCGCCACACCCGGTGACGCCGGGGCCGGCATCGAGGGCCCGGAGCCCGGCACCGCGCCCGTAGGATCGTCGGTCTGCCGCTGCAACGGGACGGACCCCGGCCCTGCCCCGCCGCCGCCTCCCTCGCCGGCCGTACCGCCCGAGCCCTCCTCACCGGCCCACCGCACCGGCACCACCGGCACGGCACCCTCCCCGGTGTCCGCACCGCCCGGAACGCCCGGCGGGAGCTCCCCGGAGAACAGCGGCACCGCCCGCTGCGCCGTCAGCGGCACCATGTGCCCCTCCGCCGCAGGCGCCGGGCCGCCCGCTTCGTCGATCAACTTCCCGTCGGCCGTCGCGCGCTGCAGGGGGACCGGCTGCCGGTCCGCGGGTCCGGAACCTCCGCCGGGGGAGTCCGGCCCCGGCGCCTCGCCGCCACCGGCCGGACCCGAAGCCCGCTCGGACAGGCCGCCCGGTGAGACGTCCGCCCCCGCCTCCGGCGCCCGGCTGACCACCGGCGGCTCCTCGCCGAGCAACGGCCGCATCAACTCCTGACCGGAGGGCCCGGCATCCTGCGCCGCCGACCCTTCCGTCACCGCCGGAACCGGCGGCGGGCCCGCTCCCTCGTTCCCCTCCGGCCCGGTCTGTCCCGGTGCCCGGCCCGGCCGGGCATCCGGCGCGGTGGGCGAGGGCGCGTGTCCCGCCGGGGTGCGTTGTGCCGTGGGCGGCAGCCCCGGCAGCGGCGCGCCGAGTCCGAACGCCCGCGGCCGAGGGGCCGGCTCCGGACCGGACCGCTGCACGGGCGGCGCCGCCCCGGGCACGGCATCCGGCCCGCTCTGCGCCCTCTCCGGACCCGCCGCCCCGGGTGCCGCCGGAGGGTCCGGCCGCACCACCGCATCCGGCGGCTCCGCCCCCGCGACCAGCGGGGCCAGCCGCTGCGGCGGCAGTTCCGGCGGCGGCGCGGACACCAGCGGACCAGTCCCCACGACGCGCTGCACCGGAACGGGCGCCGGCCCGGCCGGGCCCGCTGTCTCCGCCGTCCCCGGCCCCGGCTCCCGTCCGGCCTCGGCCGCCCCGCCCGGCGTGGGCTCGGCGATGCCGTGCAGCATCCCCGACGGCGCCTCTTCGCTCACCAGATGCCCCATCGGCCCCAGCAGCGACGCGTCACGCCAGGTCCCCAGCGAGCCGGCGAAGGCTTCCGGGTCGGTCACCGGCACCGGCGGTTCCACCGTGCGCTGCAGCGGCGGAACCTCCCGCCAGCCCTCGCGCGGACGGCGCGGGACGGCATCGCCGTCACCGGCTGCGGAACGAGCTTCGCCACCGCCCGTCCCCGCGGCGTCACTCCGCCGACGGCCGCCCAGCCAGGACAGCAATCCCATCCGTCTTCCGTCCCCCTCGCGTGCCGTGCGTCACCGCCCGCCGAGGCGGGCGATCTGGTCGATGTACCGGAGCCGGTCGGCGTGTTCCAGGTCCAGGATCTGGTCCAGCGGCCAGTGGAAGTGAAAGGCGAGGTACGCGACCTCCTCGTGCAGACGGTCGGCCGCGTACGTCACGATTCCCCCAGGCGACCACCACCGGCCAGGTCCACCGCGAAACTCTCCTGACAGGACGGGCAGGTGACCGCCGCCCGGGTGTGGCCCTCGGAGTTGATGCGACGGTAGAAGTCCTGGAGGAAGGCGAGGTCGGAGGCGAACAGATCCTCCACGATCCCCGGATGGATGTCCTCCAGCGTGCCCAGCCGCGTCAGCACCCGGGAGATCAGCACCACCGACAGGTAGGCGGAGTTCTCCCGCACCCGGTCGTCGCGCAGCGGGATCAGCTCGTCCCGGGCCGTGGCCAGCCGCATCACACCCGTGCGGTGCACGGTCCCCGTGGCGTCCACATAGCCGCGCGGCAGCTCGAAGGGGAACTCCGTCACCAGCCGTTCCGGCTGCCGCTGCCCCGCCGCCGCGCCGGGCGGGCCACCCGCGTCCTCGGCCGCTTCCTCCTCCCGCCGGCGTGACGGGACGATCGCACGCCGCATCAGAGCTCGACTTCCATGCTCTCGTAGGTGATGGCCAGCTTCTCCGTGAGCACTGAGGTGTCGCCGGCCTTCAGCGCACCGATCTCCAGCGACTTCGGCCAGGCGTTGATCAGCTTGTAGCGCTTGATCGGGACGCCGGTGAAGTCGAAGACGATGATGGAGCCATTGCGGCGTGCGCTGGCCATCTGCCCGAAACGGGAGTCCTTGATCCAGCGCTCGAAGCTGTTGTCCTCGGTCAGGCCCCGGGTCACCGTGACCTCACCCGCCTTCGGCCTGCCCGGGAGCTTCTTGATGGCGTACTTGCCATCGGCGGTGTTCTGCTTCAGCTCGATGACGTCCTGCTCCATCTTCAGGCCGGTCACCTCGGTGATCTGCCTGATCAGCACCGAGTCGAACTCCAGCCCGAAGGAATGTCCCGCCGAGCTGTCCATATCAGGGAGCGGCATACCAGCCTCCAGTCGCGCGTCGCACGTCTCTCACGTCGTCCTACTCGTCCACCGCGCCCGACCCGGAGGACAGCTGCGCCAGCCGGAACACCACGAACTCCGCCGGCTTCACCGGCGCCACGCCGATCTCGCAGATGACCTGCCCGGCGTCGATGCTCTCCGGCGGATTGGTCTCCCGGTCGCACTTCACATAGAACGCCTCGTCCGGGGTCAGCCCGAACAGCGCGCCACGCCGCCACTCGTTCACCAGGAACGCCGACACGGTCCGCCGGATCCGCGCCCACAGCGCGTCATCGTTCGGCTCGAACACCACCCACTGGGTGCCCGCCAGGATCGACTCCTCCAGATAGTTGAAGAGCCGCCGCACATTGAGGTAGCGCCAGGCGTGGTCGCTGGAGAGCGTGCGCGCCCCCCACACCCGGATGCCCCGCCCCGGGAAGGCCCGGATGCAGTTCAGCCCGATGGGGTTCAGCAGGTCGTGCTCGCCCTTGGTGATCTGCGTCTGGAGCGCCACCGCCTCCCGGACCACCTCGTTCGCCGGCGCCTTGTGCACCCCGCGGGTGTCGTCGTTGCGCGCCCAGACCCCGGCCATGTGCCCGCTCGGCGGCATGAACACATTGCGCCCTGCGGCCGGATCGAACACCTTGATCCATGGGTAGTACATCGTGGCGTACTTGGAGTCGAAGCCGGTGGTCTCCAGCCGCCACTTCCGCACCTGCTGCGGGCTCATCGCCGGCGGCGGGTCCAGGATCGCGATGCGGTCGCCCATCGCCTCGCAGTGGGTGATCAGCCCCTGCTGCACGGCGATCACCGCCTCCAGCCCCAGTGCCCCCTTCTCGAAGGCGCTCATCAGATCCGGGGCGGCCACCATCGTGACCTCCTCGACCGCCTCCAGGCCGCCGAAGCCGGTGCGCTCGTCCGGATCCCCGATATAGCTGTCCGCGGCGAGCGGCACCGGCGCCGGTCCCGGTTCCCGGGCCGGCGGGGCCAGCGTCACCGTCTGCGCCTCCAGCGCCGCGGGGCCGGCTCCCTTGACCGCCGTCTCCAGCTGGATCACCTGCGACCGGGCCTTCACCCGGGTCACCACGTTGTCCTTGCTGCGCTTGGTCGTCACATCCGGGAAGGACTCCACGACCTCGCCGTCGCGCCGCACCAGCAGGGTGAACGCGTCCGGCGGCGGCTCCTCGCCCTCCGGCGCGGTCACCTCCAGCGTGACCTCCCCGGTCACCCCCGGCAGTGTCCGCACCTCATAGGGGCCGAGCATCGCCCGCGGCGGCTCAGCCGTGTCGGGCTCGTCCTCCGCCGGTCCGCCGATCCGCACGATGTAGCAGATGCCGCCGCCGTTGGCGAAGAACCCGTACACGGCGGAGGCGAGATAGGCGCCCTCGACGAAGTCACCGAAGACGCTGGTGAACTGGCTCCAGTTGGTGACCAGCGTGGGCTCGTTGAGCGGGCCCTTCTGCGCGAACCCGATGAAGGCGGCGACGGAGGTCCCCACCCCTTCGATCGGCCGCGACCCGGACTCCATCTCCTCGATGTAGACGCCCGGGGACAGGTATTGCGGCATGCCACTCTCCTCGACCGGGAAACGAGAGTGATTCTGGTTCGCGGATGATCAGTGGTGAAGGTCTTTCGGCCGCCCGCCCGTACAGAGCGCGGTGCCTGATCGTGCACCGGGCCGTGCACCGGGTCCTTCCCGGCCGCCGTCCATGACCGAGGCCCCGGGACCGCACCCTGTCTTCATGGTGATGACGCCGCGCGCCTTCTCCTCGCTTCCGCCGTGCCGCCGCGCCCGCGGCCCGGCGGCTTGTCCTGCCTCCTCAGCTGCCGCTGTGTGATCGAGTGAAGGCCCCCGCCGGCAAGGCCCCGTCCGCCGCGCAGCCCGGCGCGAAGGCGGGCGGAACCTCGCGTTCCGCCGGCCCGGCGGCCCGCACCTCGTCGGGGCCGGCGGCTCCGGCGGTGGGGGCGGGCGGCCCGGTGGGCTTGTCGCGGCTGGCGGTGCAGCGGCTGCAGGGGGCGGCGGGCAACGCCGCTGTCTCCCGCCTGGTCGCCCAGCGCTACGCGGAGGTGGTCAAGACCCCGCCCGAGGCGGCCGCGGGATTCAAGCAGGTCACGTCGGAGGTCGCGGAGAAGCAGGCCGGGCTCAAGGAGCACCGGCCCGCCGAAGCGGAGTCCGCCGCCGCCCAGGACGCGGCGCAGGCGCCGCAGGACGACGTGGAGGCGCAGGGCAAGCACAAGAACGCCGGGAAGATGGACGAGGCGGAGGCAGGCGACTTCGACAAGGCCGCCTTCGTCAAGGCGGTCAACGAGGCCATCGCGGCCCAGGCCCCCCAGAACCTCGACGAGGCCGACAAGTTCGCCGACTCGGGCAAGGCCGACCAGGTCAAGGAGCAGGTGAGCGGCCAGGTCGCGGACGGCAAGGAGTCCTCCGCCGAGGACATCGCCGCGGAGACCGAGGCCGCACCGGACACCTCCGAGGCGAAGGAGAAGGAGGTCACCCCGCTGACCTCCGACAAGCCCCCGGGGGACCCCGGAGCCCCCAGCGCCGACGCCGCCGTCCCGGACAAGCAGCCGGATGAGGTCCTGGACTTCTCCGAGGGCCCGCGCAAGGTCGACGAGGAGATGGCCGGCGCCGACGTCACCGAGGAGCAGCTGGCCAAGGGCAATGAGCCGCAGTTCGACGAGGCGCTGGACGAGAAGCGGAAGGGCGAGGAGGCCACCGACGCTGTTCCGGCGGAGGGCCGCGCCGCCGAGAACGAGAGCCTGGCCAAGGCCAAGTCGGGTGCGGCAGCCGCTGGTTCCTCCGCGATGAGCACCATGGCCGCCGACCGCGAGAAGGCGGGCAAGAACGTCGACGCCGGCAAGGACGAGACCAAGTCGGAGGACGAGAAACGCCGCGAGAAGGCGACGGCCAAGCTCCAGAAGGTCTTCGACAGGACCCAGAAGGACGTCGAGAAGATCCTGGACGGCCTGGACGGCAAGGTCGACAAACAGTTCGAGACGGGAGAGAAGAGGGCCCGGGACGCCTTCACCGCCGATCACAAGGAGCGGATGAAGGAGTACAAGAAGAAGCGGTACAAGGGCATCAAAGGCAAGGCCCGCTGGGTGAGGGACAAGTTCAAGGGCCTGCCGCAGGAGGGCCTGGACATCTTCCAGAAGTCCCGCAAGCTCTATGTCGACATGATGCAGACCCTGATCGGGAACATCGCCGACACCATCGGCACCGAGCTGGGCCGGGCGAAGCAGCGCATCAAGCAGGGCCGCCAGGAGATGAAGGCCGAGGTCGACAAGCTCCCGGACGACCTCAAGCGGTACGGCCAGGAGGCCGCCGCCGACTTCAACGACAAGTTCGACGACCTCGAATCCGATGTCGACGCCAAGTCCGAGCAGCTCGTCAGCGACCTGGCGCAGAAGTACACCGAGGCCCTCAGCGAGGTCGACGCGGAGATCCAGCGCCTGCAGGACGAGCACAAGGGCCTGATCGCCAAGGTGATGGACGCCGTGGCCGGCGCGATCCAGACCATCCTGGAGCTGAAGAACCTCCTCCTGGGCGTCCTCTCCCGCGCGGCCTCCGCGGTCGGGAAGATCATCAAGGACCCCATTAGCTTCCTCGGCAACCTCATCAGCGGTCTGGGCGACGGCCTGCGTCAGTTCACGGACAACATCGAGCAGCACATGAAGACCGGCGTCGTCTCCTGGCTGCTCGGCACGGCCGTCAAGTCCGGCATCCAGATCCCCGCCAAGTTCGACATCAAGGGCATCATCGGCCTCCTGGCCAGTCTGCTGAACCTCACCTGGGACTCCATCCGCGCCAAGATCCTCCGCAAGGGCGTCCCCGAACCGGCCATGGCCGCCGCGGAGAAGTCCGTCCCCGCCGCACAGGCACTCGCCCGTGAAGGCCCCGGCGGAGCCGCCCAGCAGATCCAGCAGGAGACCGGTGACCTCAAGAAGAACATCCTCAACGACCTGAAGACCTACCTGATCCCCACCGTCATCATCGCCGGGATCACTTGGATCATCTCCCTGCTCAACCCCGCCTCGGCCTTCACCCGCGCCGTGAAGGCCATCATCGACATCGTCACCTTCATCGTGACCCAGGGCGCCCAGATCATCGAGTTCCTCAACGCCTGCATCGACGCCGTCGTGGCCATCGCCAACGGCGACGTCGGCGCCGTCCCCCAGCTCATCGAAACCGCCCTCACCAACAGCCTCCCCCTCCTCATCGGCTTCCTCGCCGCCCTCATCGGCATCGGCGGCCTCGCCAACAAGGTCAAACAGGTATTCCTAAAAGCCGCCAAACCCGTCGGCCGCGCCATCGACAGAATCGTCGACACTATAGCCAAGAAGGCCAAACGGCTCTGGCGCAAGCTTAAGAAGAAGGGGGATAAGCGGCAAGAGCTTCCGGAGGCAAAGAAGCAAGCGAAGAGTATTATGGCGAAGCATGAACTGGAGAACTCTCCAGTTGCTGCCGTCACTTCCGATCTTCTCACTCTCCGGAACAAGTTTCACTGGATTAAGGGGTTTACTTCGAAGGAGAGGGGCGGTAGTTATGCCCTTGTCATGAAGGCCAGTGAGAATCCCTTGGGGCGGTATAGGAAAATTGAGACCATCAAGATGCAGCTCGACAAGTACGGACCTGTCTTTATTAAGAAAGTTCACCACCATTGGTGGGAGCGGCAGTTGAGGCGGCCGAAGACGGGAGAGAAGCCCATATGGTCAAGTTCGATCCTCAATGGTGCGGACGCGGACGCGCTAGCCTATCTGCAACAGAAGAGTACTGCCTTGGAAGTCAAGAGCAAGTACTATGATGGAACCGGCCGTGAAGTAGCTAAAGCGGCTTTTGAGAAGCACGTTTTTGGTGCTGGGAGCGTGGTCCGCTCAAAGGTTGTAAGCATGCTGGGCAAGGAAGCCTTACCGAAAGTGAAGGGGCAAGGGAAGCAGGCGACAGGGGGTGATCAGGAGAACTTTGACATCATTGATTCTATGGAGTTCTTGGCTGCGCAGGGAATCTATGGCAAGTTCAAGCCATTCCCCAAGCCCGCTGAGGAGCGCGAGCATACAGATTTCTATCCGACGAATATCAGTTTCCATGATAACGGAAATGTGCGTGTCACTACTTATGCTACTCGCGCAGGAAAGACATTCAAGGTGACAGAGACGGACCCGCAGCGCAGTATGAAGGTCAGTGTCGAAGCCAAGGATCTCAGGCTCAAGGCTCCGGGGGCGCCCCGCGGTGTAACTCAGGACTCGCCTGGATTCCTCCCAAATCAAGACCTTAATCGCGCGCATGTGATCGCGGATTGGTTCGGAGGGTCGGGGTACCGAGAGGCTCTGAATCTGGTCACGACAAGCGGTCACTATAATAAGCAGGTAATGGGAGGTGCTGAGTCGGCTATCGCTGCGGAACTTCTCGCCTTTGCGGAGGGCGAAGGCGTTAGCCAGGGTGAAGTGGCGCTGGATCTGAAGGTAACCGTTTCTTTTGGTGAACTCCTCAAAGACGTATTTGTGCAAAATATTGCGAATCAACCCTGGTTCAAGCCCGGCGATCCGAAATCGGTTGCCGAGCTCAAGAGGTTGACGGGTGTTCTGCTCAATCCGCCCGTGCGGCGTGTCACGGCTGTAGTGTACGAGTACACGTTGACCTCACTGGCTTCCGGTGCCCGGAGTTCGGATATGCAGACTATCGACGGTGATGATTGGCTATTTATCGAAAGAGGGGCTGGCTGATGATTGCAGTAGAGGAAGTTGGAGACTTCTTTCAGTCCTACCTGGACGCAGAATTCGCCGCCAGTAGCGCTGTCAGCACTGAACCGGATGAAATTCTTGAGCAGCGTAGAGCGATACTGGAGTCCTTCATGTATTCCGTTCCAGGTAAAGTCATGAGTTCCGGTATCGGGCGCGGTCGCGGGTGGTCTGCGGAGCAGCTTGCTGATCTTGCTCAACGCATGAAGGTCGCTCGTCGGCCTCTGTTCTTGGTTGTAGAATACGTGCATCCAAAATGGAAGCAACTCTTCGCCGGATACATCGGTGGAGGGAAACCAAGAACAGCTGGCGCGTATGGTGAATTGCTCTTCGCTGCTGAGATTGAAGGCAAAATGAGAGTCATTGCAACTTACCGGGAAGACTTCGATAGAGTGCCTCCACCGGTCCACTGGAAACATGCTCAAGGAGCAGAGATCGGCAAGCTCGCCAGACCGGTGGGGGTCCTTCCAGTGGAGGCGCCTACGAGTCGTGCGGCCCACTTTCAGGACTGGCAAGACTTTCGGAGACTACCTGCTCAGCTCCGCAACTGAACCAGTGAGCTCTTTCCATCCTTAGAGGATGTCTCACGTGGCTTGAGCGGCATCGGGCA
>NZ_BAAAMJ010000089.1:0-23632 GCF_039529215.1 Streptomyces sodiiphilus
GGGGGGGGGGGGGGGGGGGGGGGGGGCGCCGGCTCCGCCGGCTCCGCCGGGCGCCCGGTCGCCTGATCGGCATCATCATGAACCCACTCGTCTCGCTGGTCGTGCTCGGGTATCTGTTCCAGGGCTCGTTGTCGATCTCCGGCGGAGGAAGTTATCAGGAGTACATCTTCGCCGGTGTGGCCGCGCAGGTGGGGCTGTCGGGCATCGGGCCCACCGCGACCGCGGTGGCCATGGACCTTCGCGGGGGATTGGTGGACCGTTTCCGAAGCCTGCCGATCTCCCGGTCCTCCGTGCTGACCGGTCACACGATCGGTGATCTGGTCATCGGGCTGGTGGGATTGCTCGTCGTCACCGCTGTCGGAGTCGCGTTCGGCTGGCGACCGCAGACCGGGGTCCTGTCCGTGCTGGCCGGCTTCGCCGTCCTCGCGGTTTTCATGTACGCCATGCTCTGGGTCGGTGTGGTGCTGGGGATGTTCTCGCGGAACATGGAGACCATCAACGTCATCGCGGGTCTGGTGACCGTGCTGTTCACCTTCCTTTCCAACGCCTTTCAGTCCGTCGACCGACTGCCCGGCTGGCTGCGTCCGGTGGCCGAATGGAACCCGGTGAGCGCGGTGGTCACAGTTCTGCGGGAACTGTGGGGCAACCCCGTGGACACCGGCGCCGGCTTCCCCGCCGGCCATGCCTCGGCAGCCATCATCATCTCCCTCGGTGCGGTCTTCGCCGTGACGGTGGTGGTGAGCATGCATCGCTACCGGGCCGCGGCCTCCTGAGCTCCGATACCGGGCCACCCGGTCACACCCTTCTCCTGAAGACATGAGGAAGCTGCCTGTGAACGACACCCTCGCCCCTGGTCTCGAAAGATACGACCTGACGGATCCCCGTACCTTCATCGACAACGATGTCCAAGCGATGTGGGCCAGGTTCCGCGCGGAGCGGCCCGTGTACCTGCATCCCGCGACGCGGGGAGCGCCGCCGTTCTGGGTCGTCTCCCGCCATGCCGATGTGCACGCGGTGTACCGGGACAACAAGCGGTTCACCTCGGAGCGGGGCAATGTGCTGGCGACACTGCTCCAAGGGGAGGATTCGGCATCCCGCAAGATGCTCGCGGTCACCGACGGGCCGCGCCACCGGGCGATCCGTAATCTGATGCTCAAGTCCTTCTCCCCCCGCGTCCTGGCCCCGGTGGTCGAGGGAGTGCACCGGCGGACCCGGGAGCTGATCGCCCAGCAGGTCGGCAGCGGCGCGTTCGACTTCGTCGCCGACCTCGCCGACCACATCCCGATCCACACCATCGGAGATCTGATGGGAGTGCCGGACGGGGATCGAGAGAAGCTGGTGCACTGGAACACGATGACACTCTCCCGGACCAGTGCCGAACACGGAGAGGAGGAGGAGTGGCTGGCGCGAAACGAGATCCTCCTCTACTTCTCCGGGCTGGTGGAGGAACGCAGGAGAAGCCCGGGCGAGGACGTGATCAGTGCGCTGGCCACCGGGACCGTGGACGGGGAGCCCCTCACGGAGGAAGAGATCGTTTTCAACTGCTACAGCCTGATCCTGGGCGGTGACGAATCCAGCCGGATGTCCTCGATCGGTGCGGTGATCGCGCTGGCCGAGCACTCTGACCAGTGGCAGGCGCTCAAGGACGGCTCCGCCTGTCTGGAGCCGGCGGTGGAAGAGGTGCTGCGGTGGACCACGCCGGCCATGCACTTCGGCCGCCGGGCGCTGGCCGACGTGCGGATCGGCGACACAACGGTGCGTGCGGGAGACGTGGTGACGCTGTGGAACAGCTCGGCGAACTTCGACGAGGCTGTCTTCACCGATCCCTGCCGGTTCGACCTCACCCGTCACCCCAACAAGCACGTGGCCTTCGGTTATGGTCCGCATTTCTGCCTGGGTGCCTTTCTCGGGAGGACACACGTGGAGGCGGTGCTTGCTGCCCTGCGGGAGAAGGTCGGTCACATCGAGCTGCTGGGCCGGCCGAAGCGGCTGTACTCGAACTTCGTCAAGGGATACAGCGGCCTCCCCGTGCGCCTGGAGGCCTGAACGCACTGTCAGCCCGATGTCAGGGAGCAGCGCCACAGTCGGTATGCGGAAGCGGCGTCAAGAGAAGGCGGTACTCGGTATGACCAATCCCTTCGATGACCAGGACGGCACCTTTCTGGTGCTGGTGAACGATGAGGGTCAGTACTCCATATGGCCGACGTTCGCCCAGAACCCTCCGGGCTGGAGGGTGGCTCAGGAGGAGTCCTCCCGCGAGCAGGCCCTGGCCTACGTGGAGAAGCACTGGACGGATATGCGGCCGCGCAGTCTGCGGGAGCAAGACGCGAACCCGGTCGGCTGACCGGTGGTGCCTGCCGTGAACAGCGCAATCCGTGCCGAGGGTCTGCGCAAGCGCTACCGGGGGGTCGAGGCACTGGTCGGCATCGACCTCAGTGTGCGCGCCGGTACCGTTCTGGGGCTGCTCGGCCCCAACGGAGCGGGCAAGACCACCACCGTCCAGATCCTCACCACCCTGGTGGAGCCGGACGGCGGCTGGGCGGAGGTGGCCGGATTCGACATCGTGAAGCAGCCGCGCGAGGTCCGGCGGCGGATCGGGCTCGCCGGTCAGTACGCGGCCGTGGACGAGGTGCTGACCGGCTGGGAGAACCTCGTGCTTCTCGCCACACTGCTCCATCTCGGCCGGAGAGCGGCGCGGCGACGCGCGAGCGAACTGCTGGAGCGGTTCGAGCTGGCGGATGTCGCGCACCGTCCGGTGGGCACGTACTCGGGCGGTATGCGGCGGCGGCTGGACCTTGCCAGTTGCCTGGTCACGTCGCCGCCCGTGCTGTTCCTCGACGAGCCCACGACAGGTCTGGACCCGGTGAGCCGTGCCGCGCTGTGGTCGCTGGTGCGAGAACTGGTCCAGGAGGGGGTCACCGTCCTGCTGACGACTCAATACCTGGAGGAGGCGGACCACCTGGCCGACCAGATCGTGGTCGTGGACTCCGGGAGGATCATCGCGGACGGCACACCTGACGAACTCAAGAGCCGGGTCGGGAGCGCATGGCTCGAGATCACTGTTTCCGGCACAGCCGGCCTCGCACCGGCGCTTGAGGCCCTGCGGCCGGTCCTGATGACCGCACCCACGGTCCACGAGGAGAAGGGGCGACTGGTCGTTCAGATGGACAAAGGACTGGGCGACATCGCGGACGTCGCCTCGGCGCTGCGGGACGCCGGAGTCGAGGTCGCCGACTTCGCCATGTGCCGGCCGACCCTCGATGACGTCTTCACTCATCTCACCGGAAACACCTCGGACCGAATCCGCGGATGACGGCCCCGGAGGCCGGTCACGGAGCGGAGGTGGTCCGGGCGGCGAGGGAGCGCAGCAGGGACTGTGGGCCTCCCTCGTCCAGCAGCCGTCGCTGCAGGCAGGCCGCGGTGCCCTCGCGCAGCAGCCGTTTCACCAGGGGGAGCACCTGACGGGCGTCCCCGGCCTCCTCCAGGGCCGGAGCGATGTGGTCCGCCAGCTCGCCGGCGATCTCCGCGGCCGGGCGGGGGCGGTGGCTCCGCGGGCCGACCAGGAGCCCGCTCATGCCGTGGCATGCCGCGTGCCAGCCGGCCACGGACAGGATCTCGTGCGGCACCTCGGGCAGCGGCCGTCCTGCCTCTTCCTCGCGCAGTGCCGTGGCGACCAGGGCCCGGACGATTCCGGTGAGCATGACGGCGTCGTCCACGCGCAGCTGCACATCCGTGGCGCGTAGCTCGACGGTGGGGAAGCGCTCGGAGATCCGGGCCTGCCAGTACAGCTGGCCGCGGTCCCGGACGACGCCGGTGGCCAGAAGCTCCTCGACGCGCCGGTCGTGCTCGGCGGCGTCGTGGAACAGCGGGGGAGGCCCGCTGACCGGCCAGCGGCTGAAGACCACGGTGCGCCAGCTGGCGAAACCGGTATCGGCTCCCTCCCACAGGGGGGAATTGGCCGACATCGCGGTGAGCAGGGGCAGCCACGGCCGCAGCCGGCTCAGCACCCGCACCGCCGCGTCGCGCCCGGGCACCGCCGCGTGCACGTGCATGCCGCAGATCAGCTGCTCGTCCACCAGCCGCGGAGCCTCGGTGTGCATCGCGCGGTAGCGGGGGGAGTCGGTGACGGGGGAGGGGGAGGCGGACAGGACGGGCGCGGATCCGGAGGCGACGATCCGGCATCCGGCCTCCTCCGCCGCGGCGCCGAGCGAGTGACGCAGGCGCAGCAGATGCCCGCCGACCTCCTCCAGGGTCCCGCAGACCGGTGTGGCGGTCTCCACCTGCGTCTGCAGCAGTTCCGGCTGGATCTCCCAGTTGTCCAGAGCGGGCTGCAGGCCGGCCACCGCCCGCACCTTCTCCGCCCGTGGCACCGGCAGCCCGCTGTCCGGATCCAGAAGAAGGAACTCCTCCTCCACCCCGATGGTGATCATGGCGTGCTCCTCGGTGCGGGACGCGGTGTGTTTTCCGTCCGCTGCGCCGGTCTCCCGTGGTGCCGGTGCAGCTGTCTCCCCCTGCGGGGTGGTCCCCTGCACGTGCCCCCGGCAGCATTCACCAAACACCTGTCCGAACAGTAACGGGATGTATGGAACAGTGGCGAAGGGTGGGAAACCGGACGCCGCCCCACGGTGTACACCGCACGACCGGCCCGGCTCACCCCCGCTGACCACCCTGGCCGGCCCGTCCGGGGAAACCGGCCGCACGGCGGTGGACATGCTGCTGGGTCTGAGAGGCCAGGACGGCAGCCGCCCGCAGCGTGGCGAAGTGGTGCTGCCCTCCCATCCGGCCCCCGGTCCGGCTGTCCGCCTGTGGTGAGTGCGAGGGTCCTGCGATCTAGGAGTAGTTCCAGCGCAGGTAGCCGTCCTCCGGGCGTTCCTTGCAGTAGATGATCCGGCCGTTGGCGTCATGAGTGGACATGCCGCGGTGCGCCTTGGCACAGAACTGGCCAGCCTGCAGATTAACTGAGCTGTTGTCACCGGGGGAGGAGTTCGCGGGATCCCGCGCCCGGACTTCTCCTCCGGCGGGGGAGGTGAGCCCGGGACCCGGTCAGGCCAGGCCGCCGACCGCGGTCCGCAGCGCCTCGCGCATGGCGTCGGCCAGGCCCTCGGCATCGTCGTCGCTGTCGGCGGTGCGCCGGGCGTGGTACTCGACGGCGGCCCGCAGAGCACTGTTGATCATGGCCGCTCGCACGCCGACCCGCAGGTCGTCCACCGGCCGTCCGGTGGCGCGGGCCAGCGCGCCGGCGAACGCGGCCTCGGCGTCGTCGTGGGCCTGCAGCCAGACCGCGCGCAGCCCCGGTTCGCGCTGGGCCAGGCGCACCAGGGCGAGTACGGTGGGAAGATCCGTGACGGCCTCGTCGGTGGCGTGCCACACCTCGTCGACGATCCCGCTCACATCGTCGCCGGGGCGCCAGTCCTCCAAGGCGCGCGCCATGAGACCCGTACCCGTGGTGAGCAGGGGCCGGACGCAGCTCTCCTTGCCGGACGAGTAGCGCCAGAAGGTGCGCAGCGAGACCCCGGCCTCGACGGCGATGTCCTCGACCGATGTGCCGGCCACTCCGCGTTCGGAGAACAGACGGACGGCGGCACGCGCGATCTCGTTCCTCGTCACGGCTCTGCGTCGTTCGCTCAGCGGCGGCCGGCCGGTGCGCGGGGCAGTGCCCGCCGCTCTTCTGTCGCTCGGCACCCCATCTCCTCCCGTTCGCGTGGTCTACGGTAGAGGCGGCGGACTTATTGGCACGACATGCCATCCTGGCGCAGTGTGCCAGAGGCTACGGCAGGAGTGAGTGGAATGAGCGGCAGCGGACTCGACAGCAGCAGCGTGATCGTCACAGGCGGGGGCGCCGGGATCGGGCGCGCGACCGCCCTGAAGTTCGCGGCCGAGGGGGCGCGGGTGGTGGTGGCCGACCTGGACGCCGAGGGCGCGCGCACGGTGGTGGAGGAGATCACCGCCGCGGGGGGCACCGCGGTGGCGGTGGTGGGGGACCTGAGCGAGCAGACGGTCGTCGGGGAGGTCGTCGCGAAGGCGCTGGACGCCTTCGGGGGCGTGGACGTCCTGGTCAACAATGCCGGGATCATGGACGCCATGACCGCGCCGGCCGACGTCACGGACGCCGAGTGGGAGCGGGTGATCCGGATCAACCTGACGGCGCCGTTCCGGCTGACCCGCGCGGTGCTGCCGCACATGCTGGAACGCGGGAAGGGCGCGATCGTCAACGTCGGCTCGGAGGCGAGCCTGCGGGGCAGCGCCGCGGGCGCCGCTTACACGGCCTCCAAGCACGGCATCGTGGGCCTGACCAAGTCTCTCGCCGTGATGTACCGCACGTCCGGCATCCGGGCCAACGCCGTGGCGCCCGGAGGAACCAGGACGGCCATCACGTCCGGCCTCGGGTTCGAAGGGCACGGTCCCGACACCCTCATGCCCCTCATGGGCAACATCGGCCGCCTCGCCGAGCCCGAGGAGCAGGCGGCGGTGATCGTGTTCCTCGCCTCGGACGCGGCGAGCAGCATCAACGGCGCGGTGATCGCGGTCGACGACGGCTGGTCCGCCGTCTGAGAACCGTCGCCGGGCGAATCGCCGGAGGTCCGGGCCGGCCGCGGAGGCCGGCCCGGACCCGCTGCGTCAGGCGAGGTCGAACCGGTCCAGGTTCATGACCTTGTCCCACGCGGCGACGAAGTCCTGCACGAACTTCTCCTTCGCGTCATCGCTCGCGTAGACCTCCGCGAGCGCGCGCAGCTCCGAGTTCGACCCGAAGACGAGGTCGGCCCGGGTGCCGGTCCACTTGACCTCGCCCGTGGCCGCGTCGCGGCCCTCGAACGCGGTGGCGTCCTCGGAGGTGGCCTTCCACGTCGTGCCCAGGTCGAGCAGGTTGACGAAGAAGTCGTTGGTCAGCTTCCCCGGGGTGCCGGTGAACACCCCGTGCGGCGACTGCTGCGTGTTCGCGCCCAGCACCCGCAGACCGCCCACCAGGACCGTCATCTCCGGGGCGCTCAGGGTCAGCAGGTTCGCCCGGTCCAGCAGCAGGTACTCCGCCGGCAGCCGGCTGCCCTTGCCGAGGTAGTTGCGGAACCCGTCGGCGGACGGCTCCAGGGCGGCGAACGACTCCACGTCGGTCTGTTCCTGCGAGGCGTCCACACGGCCCGGCGTGAAGGGAACCCGGATGTCGTGCCCGGCATCATGGGCGGCCTTCTCGACGGCGGCGCAGCCGGCGAGCACGATCAGATCGGCGAGCGAGACCCGCTTGTTGCCGGTCTGTGCGGAGTTGAACGACTCCTGCACCCCTTCCAGGGTGCTCAGCACCGTCGCGAGCTGCTCGGGGTCGTTGACCTCCCAGGCGCGCTGCGGCTCCAGGCGGATGCGCGCGCCGTTGGCGCCGCCGCGCATGTCGCTGCCGCGGTAGGAGGAGGCCGACGCCCACGCGGCGGACACCAGCTGCGGCACCGTCAGGCCCGAGGCGAGGACCTGCTCCTTCAAGGAGGCGATGTCCTGGTCGTCGACGGGCTCGTGGGTCGCCTCGGGAAGCGGGTCCTGCCAGATCAGCGTCTCGGAGGGGACCTCGGGGCCCAGGTAGCGCGCGATCGGGCCCATGTCGCGGTGGGTCAGCTTGAACCACGCGCGGGCGAAGGCGTCCGCGAACTCCTGGGGGTTCTCCAGGAAGCGCCGCGAGATCTGCTCGTAGACCGGGTCGAACCGCAGCGAGAGGTCGGTCGTCAGCATGGTCGGGGCATGCGTCTTCGACGGGTCGTGGGCGTCGGGCACGGTCCCCGCCCCGGCGCCGTCCTTCGGCCGCCACTGGTGCGCGCCGGCCGGGCTCTTGAACAGCTCCCACTCGTAGGCGAACAGTGTCTCGAAGAAGGTGTTGTCCCACGCCACCGGGGTGGGCGTCCAGATGCCCTCCAGGCCACTGGTGATCGTGTCGCCGCCCTTGCCGGTGCCGAAGGAGTTCCTCCAGCCCATGCCCTGCTCCTCCAGGGAGGCGGCCTCGGGGTCCGGTCCGACGTTGTCGGCCGGGCCCGCGCCATGGGTCTTGCCGAAGGTGTGGCCGCCGGCGATGAGCGCGACCGTCTCCTCGTCGTTCATCGCCATCCGGCGGAACGTCTCACGGATGTCGCGGGCGGCGGCGATCGGGTCCGGGTTGCTGTTCGGGCCCTCGGGGTTGACGTAGATGAGGCCCATCTGGACGGCGCCCAGCGGGTTCTCCAGTTCCCGGTCCCCGCTGTAGCGCCCGTCCTCCAGCCAGGTGGTCTCCGGGCCCCAGTAGACGTCCTCCTCGGGCTCCCAGACGTCCTCACGGCCGCCGGCGAAGCCGAACGTCTCGAAGCCCATCGACTCCAGGGCGACGTTTCCGGCCAGGATCATCAGGTCGGCCCAGGACAGCGACTGGCCGTACTTCTTCTTGACCGGCCACAGCAGACGACGGGCCTTGTCGAGGTTGGCGTTGTCCGGCCAGCTGTTGAGGGGGGCGAAGCGCTGCTGCCCGGCCCCGGCGCCGCCGCGGCCGTCGCTGATGCGGTAGGTGCCCGCGCTGTGCCACGCCATCCGGACGATGAAGGGGCCGTAGTGGCCGAAGTCGGCCGGCCACCAGTCCTGCGAGGTCGTCAGCACCTCCGCGATGTCCCGCTTGACGGCCGGGAGGTCGAGGGAGGAGAACGCCTCGGCGTAGTCGAAATCCTCACCGAGGGGGTTGGCCACGGCGGGGTTCTTGGCGAGGATCTTCAGGTTGAGCCGGTCCGGCCACCACTGGCGGTTTCCGCCGCCCTGTGTCGGGTGCGGGGCGCGCCCGTGCGCGACGGGGCAGCCGCCCTGCTCCTCCGTCTTCGGGTCTACGACGATCGCGTCGTGGTTCTCTGTCATGGGAATCCTTCCGGCCCAGGCGGATCACGCTGCTCGGCAACTGCGGATGGTGGAACGGCCGGGACACCGGGCCCCGGTGGTGTGCCCCGGCCCCGGCAGCGCGACGTGGCCGGCCCGCACCCGCCCTCCCGCACCGCAGGAGTCCTCGGGCCGGCCCATCACGTCCGCGTGTCTGCCGCGCCGGGGTCTTCTTCCGACCCTTGGCTATCGCCGGAGCTGATCCTACAATGGACTCAGTCCAAGTCAAGATGGGCCCCAAGCCCCTGTCCGATCGGTCCCGGATGCCCGCCGTCCCGGCGCGCCGGGGCCCCGCCTTGACCGAATGGGTGAACCGACATGAGTGACCTGCTGGAACGACTGCGGGAGCGTGGCTGGCGGATGACCTCCCAGCGCCGTGTCATCGCCGAGGTCCTCGACGGTGACCACGTCCACCTCACGGCCGACGAAGTGCACGTCCGTGCGACACGGCGACTGCCGGAGATCTCCCGGGCGACGGTCTACAACACCCTGGGGGAACTGGTGTCCCTCGGCGAAGTCATCGAGGTTTCCACGGACGGCCGGGCCAAGCGCTACGACCCCAACGCGCACCGGCCGCACCAGCACCTGGTCTGCTCCGGCTGCGGCACCGTCCGCGACGTCCACCCCACCGGCAACCCGGTGGCGGACCTTCCCGCGGAGGAACGGTTCGGCTTCACGGTCTCCGAGGCCGAGATCACCTACCGGGGGCTGTGCCCCTCCTGCACCTGACCGGCGCCCGCGGGAAACCGGCCGGGCGCACCCGGGCGCAGGCGCACCGGTCACCGCCCAGTAGAGTGCGCCTGTTGCCCCTGAATCACGAGGTACCCGCGCAGTGACCCCCGCCCGACCAGCAACGCCCGCCGCCGTGACCGTGGTCGGGATCGGGGCCGACGGCTGGGAAGGACTCCCCGGCGCCTCACGCACCGCGCTGCGCGAGGCCGAGGTCCTGATCGGAGCACCGCGCCAGCTGGAGCTGCTGACGGCGGAGTGCGCGGGGGAGCGGATCGCCTGGCCCTCGCCGCTGCGCCCGGCCGTTCCCGCCCTGCTCACCGCGCACTCCGGCCGCCGGATCGCCGTACTGGCCAGCGGGGACCCCATGTTCTACGGCATCGGACGCGCCGTCGCCGAGCAGGCCGGCGCCGCCCCCCGCGTCCTCCCGCACCCCTCCTCCGTCTCCTACGCCGCCGCCCGCCTGGGCTGGCCGCAGGAGGAGACCGAGGTCGTCACACTCGTCGGCCGGCCCGCCGCCCGGCTCGCCGCCGCCCTGCACGAGGGCCGGCGCCTCCTCGTCCTCGGCCCGGACGCCGCGGCCCCCGCCGCGATCGCCGCGCTGCTGCGCGACCGCGGCTTCGGCCCGAGCCGGATGCGGGTCCTCGAACAGCTCGGCGGACCCGCCGAACGCGTGAGTGCCGTCACCTCCGCCGACGACTGGCGGGACCCGCCCGGCGATCCCCTCAACCTCGTCGCCGTCGAATGCCGCCGCGCCCCGGACGCCCTGCGGCTCGGCGCCGTACCGGGCCTCCCGGACGAGGCCTACGAACACGACGGCCAGCTCACCAAGCGGCACGTCCGCGCCGCCACACTCGGTGCGCTCGCCCCCGGGCCCGGTGAACTGCTGTGGGACATCGGTGGCGGCTCGGGTTCGGTCGCCATCGAATGGATGCGCACCCACCCCTCGTGCCGCGCGGTCACCGTGGAACGTGATCCCCGGAGGGCCGAGCGCATCGCCCGCAACGCCGGCCGGCTCGGTGTGCCCGGACTGCGGGTCGTCACCGGTGCCGCCCCCGCCGCACTGGCCGGACTGCCGTCCCCCGACGCCGTGTTCATCGGCGGCGGGCTGACCGCGCCAGGCCTGCTGGACGCCTGCTGGCAGGCCCTGCCCGACGGGGGGCGGCTGGTGGCCAACACCGTGACGCTGGAGTCGGAGGCGGTGCTGGCAGGCGGCCACCGGCGGTACGGCGGCGACCTGGTGCGGCTCGCGGTGGCCCATGCCGCGCCAGTGGGCGGTTTCACCGGGTGGCGGCAGGCGATGCCGGTCACCCAGTGGGCCGTGCAGAAGACGTCCCCGAAGCCGGACAACCTCACAGGAGCAGACAGATGACCGTGTACTTCATCGGTGCCGGGCCGGGTGCCGCCGACCTGATCACGGTGCGTGGCGCGCGCACGCTCGCCGCCTGCCGGGTCTGTCTGTACGCGGGCAGCCTGGTGCCGCGCGAACTGCTGGCCGAGTGCCCCCCGGACGCCAAGCTGGTGGACACCGCGCAGCTCAACCTCGACGAGATCACCGCCGAGCTGGTCCGTGCCCACGAGGAGGGCCACGACGTGGCCCGGCTGCACTCCGGTGACCCGTCGGTGTTCAGCGCGGTGGCCGAGCAGATGCGCCGGCTGGACGCGGCCGGAGTGCCGTACGAGGTGGTTCCGGGGGTCCCGGCCTTCGCCGCCGCGGCCGCGTCCCTCAAGCGTGAACTGACCGTGCCGGCCGTCGGGCAGACGGTGATCCTCACCCGGGTCGCCCAGCGGGCGACCGCCATGCCCGAGGGCGAGGACCTGGCGACCCTCGGCCGCAGCGGCGCGCTGATCGTGCTGCACCTGGCGGCCCGGTACGTGGACCGGGTGGCCGGCGAACTGCTGCCGCACTACGGCGCCGACTGCCCCGCCGCGGTCGTCGCCTATGCCTCCCGCCCGGACGAAGTGATCATCCGCGGCACGCTCGACACCATCGCCGGGCAGGTGAAGGAGGCCGGGGTGGTGCGGACCGCCGTGATCATGGTCGGCCGCACACTGGGCGCGCGGGAGTTCCGCGACAGCCACCTCTACTCCCCGGAGCGGGAGCGCCATGCCTGCTGAGCCGGAGCCGGTGCCGTCCACGGGCGCCGCCGCACCGGACACCGGGCAGCCCGCGCCGTGATTCCCGCGCGGCTCGGGACGCGGCGGCCCGGTCAGGCCACCGCACTGCGGCCCACCACCGCGCCCGCCCGGTCGATGCACATCACGTCGACGGCGACCGGTGCCCCGCGCAGCACCGCCAGGGCCCGGTCGCGGGCGGCCGTGGCGACCAGGTCACCGAGCGGCACCCCGGCGGACATGCACAACTGCAGTGCGCCGAGGCCGGTGTTGGCGGCGGCCACCTCGGCGGCCAGCGCCTCGTCCGCGCCGGCGCGCCCGGCCAGCCCGGCCAGGAAGCCCTTGTCCACCTGGGAGCGGGCGGAGTGCAGGTCCAGGTGGCCGGCAGCCAGTTTGGACAGCTTGGCGAAGCCGCCGCAGACGGTCAGGCGGGGAACCGGGTGGCGCCGGATGTACTTGAGGACCGCGCCCGCGAAGTCGCCCATGTCGAGCAGGGCGTTCTCGGGGAGCCGGTACTCGGCCACCACCGTCCGCTCCGAGGTCGCGCCGGTGCACCCGGCGACATGGGTCCGCCCCGCCGCCCGGGCCACATCGACCCCCCGCCTGATCGAGTCGATCCACGCCGAGCAGGAGTACGGCACCACGACCCCCGTGGTGCCGAGGATGGACAGGCCGCCGAGAATGCCCAGCCGCGGGTTCCACGTCGAGCGTGCGATCTCCTCGCCGTCGTCGACGGACACGGTGATCTCCACGTCACCGCTGCCGCCGCACAGTGCGGCGACCCGGGCGACGTGCTCGCGCATCATCTGCCGGGGCACCGGGTTGACGGCCGGCTCGCCGACGGGCAGGGGGAGTCCGGGCCGGGTGACCGTCCCGACCCCGGGGCCGGCCCGGAAGACCACGCCGGCCCCGGCGGGCAGCCGCCGCACCGTGGACCGCACCAGCGCCCCGTGCGTGACGTCCGGGTCGTCGCCCGCGTCCTTCACGACCCCCGCCGTCGCGGACGTCCCCGTCAGTTCCTCGGTGGCCAGCGCGAACGCCGGGGCCTGCCCCCTGGGCAGCGTGATCGTCACCGGGTCGGGGAACTCCCCGGTCAGCAGGGCGGTGTACGCCGCCGTGGTGGCCGCCGTCGCACACGCCCCGGTGGTCCAGCCCGGCCGCAGGCCACTGCGCTCCAGCTGGGCACCGCGGCCGCCCTTCGCCCGCTGGGCCTGGGGTGTTTCGCTGCTCATGAACGGATCCGGACTCCCATGCGCGTACTGATACTCGGCGGGACCATGGAAGCCCGCCTGCTGGCCGGAATGCTGCACGGCACACCGGGCCTGGAACTGACCAGTTCGCTGGCCGGCCGGGTCGCCGGGCCCCGGCTGCCGTCGGGCGAGGTGCGCATCGGAGGTTTCGGCGGGACGGAAGGGCTGACCGCGTGGCTGCGCGAACACCGGACCGACGCTCTCATCGACGCCACCCACCCTTTCGCCGGGACGATCAGTTTTCATGCCGCACGGGCGGCCGCCACCGCCCATGTTCCCCTGCTCGCCCTGCGGCGCCCCGGCTGGGTGCCCGTCGAGGGTGACGACTGGCACCGGGCCGACTCCCTGCCGGACGCCGCACGGCTGCTGCCCGCACTCGGCCGGCGGGTCTTCCTCACCACCGGACGCACCGGCCTGGCCGCATTCGCCGGCCTGGACGACCTGTGGTTCCTCGTGCGAGCGGTGGAGGAGCCGCGGACCGCGCACCCGGCCCGTATGACGCTGCTGCTCGACCGCGGCCCCTTCACCCTGGAGGGGGAACGCGAGCTGCTGCGCCGCCACCGCGTCGACGTGCTCGTCACCAAGGACAGCGGGGGAGCCGCCACCGCGCCGAAGCTGACCGCCGCGCGCGAGGCCGCTCTGCCCGTGATCGTCGTCCGCCGGCCCCCGGTCCCCGGCGGCATCCCGGTCGTGCCGGGACCGGAGGAGGCAGCCGACTGGATCAGGGCGCGGCTGGAGGGCTGACCGACGGGAGGGGCCCCGGCGGGGCGGCAGAGCCCCGCCCCGCTCACGCCCCCGGGTACCGGCGCGGCGTCCAGACGGTCTCCTCGCCGTTGCCCCGCCGCACGGCCCGCGTCTGCGAGGAGCCGACCAGCAGGATCGTGCGCATGTCCACCTCGGCAGGGTCCAGGTCGGCCAGCCGCACGGTCCGCACACTCTCGCCGCTGCCGCCCACGTCCCGCGCCACCACCACGGGGGTGTCCGGCGCCCGGTGCTCCAGCAGCAGCTCCCGGGCCTTGCCCACCTGCCAGGTGCGGCTGCGCGACCCCGGGTTGTACAGAGCCAGCACCAGGTCCGCCGAGGCCGCCGCGCGCAGCCGCGTGGCGATGACCTCCCACGGCTTGAGCCGGTCGGACAGGGAGACGGCCGCCCAGTCGTGCCCGAGCGGGGCGCCCGCGCGGGCGGCGGCGGCACTGGCGGCGGTCACGCCCGGAAGCACCCGCACCGGCACGTCCAGGTACTCCGGCTGCGAGGCGACCTCCAGCACGGCCGTGGCCATGGCGAAGATGCCCGGATCCCCGCCGGAGACCACCGCGACCCGCCGCCCGCGCCGGGCCAGGTCCAGGGCGAACGCGGCACGCTCCGACTCCACCCGGTTGTCCGAGCCGTGCCGGCGCTGACCCGGGCGACGCGGCACGCGGTCCAGGTAGGTGGTGTAACCGACCAGATCGTCGGCCGAGGCGAGGGCCCCCCGCGTCTCGGGCGTCAGCCACAGCGGACCGGCGGGCCCGGTGCCGACCACGACCACCTCGCCCCGCTCCCGCGCCGGCCGTCCGGCGCCCGCCCGGCTCGGCAGGACGGCCACCGAGAAGTACGGCACGGACTCCGCGTCCACCTCCGCCAGGCCGCCGACCCGCTCCCCGGCCATGGTGGCCCGCTCGACGTACCGCGCCTCGTCCAGCCGTCCCGAACTTTGCAGCGCCTGCCGGACCTTGGGAAAGGTCCGGCCCAGCTTCATCACCACGGCCGCGTCCGTGGAGGCGAGCCGGGCCGTCAGTTCCTCCTCGGGCAGCGTCCCCGGCAGGATGGTCAGCACCTCCTCGCCCTCGGCCAGCGGGGCACCCAGCCGGGCAGCCGCGGCCGACACGGAGGTGACCCCGGGAACGACCTCGGTGTCGTAGCTCCCGGCGAGCCGCTTGTGCATGTGCATGTAGGAGCCGTAGAACAGCGGATCGCCCTCGGCGAGGACGGCGACGGTGCGCCCCGCGTCCAGGTGGGCGGCCAGCCGGGCCGCCGCCTCGGTGTAGAACTCCTCGATCGCTCCCTGGTAGCCGCCCGGGTGGTCGGTGGTCTCCGTCGTCACCGGGTAGACCAGCCGCTCCTCGATGTGGTCCTCCCGGATGTGCCCGGCCGCGATCGAGCGGGCGATGGACCGGCCGTGCCGGGCACTGTGGTAGGCGATCACATCGGCCGAGGCGATGACCTCGACCGCCCGTACCGTCATCAGGGAGGGGTCGCCGGGACCGAGCCCCACCCCGTACAGTTTGCCGCTCACTCTTCCTCACTCGCGATCGCGTTGAGCGCGGCGGCGGCCATGGCGCTGCCCCCGCGGCGGCCGCGCACCACCAGGTGCTCCAGCCCGGACGGGTGCCCGGCGAGGGCGTCCTTGGACTCCGCGGCGCCGATGAATCCGACCGGGACGCCGATGACGGCCGCCGGCCGCGGCGCGCCCTCCTCGATCATCTCCAGCAGCCGGAAGAGCGCGGTGGGCGCGTTGCCGACGGCGACCACGGCTCCCTGCAGACGGTCCCGCCACAGCTCCAGCGCGGCGGCGCTGCGCGTGGTGCCGAGCCGGTCCGCCAGCGCCGGGACGGACGGGTCGGAGAGCGTGCACACCACGTCGTTCCCGGCGGGCAGCCTCTTGCGGGTCACGCCGCTGGCCACCATGTGGACGTCGCACAGGATGGGTGCGCCGGCCCGCAGGGCCTCGCGGGCCCGCGCCACCACCTCGGGCGAACAGGCCAGGTCCCGCACGAGGTCAACCATCCCGCAGGCGTGGATCATCCGGACCGCGACCTGGCGGACCCCGGCGGGCAGGGCCGCGAGGTCCGCCTCCGCGCGGATGGTGGCGAAGGACTGGCGGTAGATGGCCGCGCCGTCCTTTTCGTAGTCGTACGTGGTCACGGTGGTTCTCGCTGCTCTCGGTCGGGATCCGGTTCAGGGGGTGATCTCCGCCAGGGCGGCGGCAAGACGTGAGGGGTCGTCCAGGAAGGTGCTGTGTGCCGCTCCGTCCGGCCCGGTAGTGGAGAGCCGGTAGCCGCCGCCCGGCACGGCGACGGCATCGATCCGGTCGCCCGGCGGCCGGCCGCAGCGGCGCTCGCATCCGGACCAGTACAGGGGCGGGCCCTGGGCGGGGACCGCGCCCAGAGCCCTTGCCGCGTCCTTCCGCACGTCGGCCAGGGACCGGGCGCAGCCGGGCCGGCCGATGCAGGCGCCGACCCGCAGCCAGGGGGAGCCGGGACCGGTGACCAGACCGGCGGCCAGGAGCCGGCCGAGCCATTCGGCCACCCGCTTCGACCCCATGCCCGCGGTGGGCACGACGACGCCGCGCCACGGGGTGAGGCGCAGTTCGCCGGCCGGCGCCAGCGACGCCAGACGCGTCAGTTCCCGCCACTGGAGAGCCGTGAGGCGTCCGAGCGGAGCGTGCACCGCGACGGCGGCGGCCTCGCCCACGACGCCCGGCGACGGCCCCCCGGCAGCGCCCGGTCGGCCGGCGTCCCGGACCGCGACGGCGATCCCGCCCGCCGTCAGTGCCTCCCGCACCCGGGCCGGCAACTCGGTTCCGCAGGAAAAAAGTTCGTCCACACGCCAGACCTGTGTACCGCTCGCTCCGGCCAGGTCCACAAAGATCTCCGCGGCCACCAGCGCCGCGCGGGAGGCCTCCTGACCGGGTATCAGCCAAGCCTCGCCCGAGCGGCCCAGGCCGAGCAGCGCGCCGCCGCCGGAGACCGCCCGCACCGTCACGTCGGCACCGAGCCCGGCCACGTCACCGCGGCCGTCGTCGAGCGCGAACAGGAAACGCCCCGACAGCGCCCGTGCCTTCCGGCTCCGGCACAACGCCTCGTCGAGAGCCGTCAGCCAGGGCCGGACGTCGCGGTAGCCGCGTCCGTCGAGACCGGACAGCGGCGAGGCGACGATGTTGCGCACCCGCTCGTGCGCACGCGAGGGAAGAAGCCCGGCCGCCTCCAGCAGCCCGGCCAGCTCGGCCCCGCACCCGTCCCGCAGCCCCCGCAGCTGCACGTTCCCGCGCGAGGTCAGATGCAGCTCACCGTCGCCCAGCCGCAGCGCCGCCTCCGCGAGCGCCTCCGCCCGGCCGGCCGTCAGCACACCACCGGGAACCCGGACGCGGGCCAGCGCGCCGTCGTCCGCGGCGTGCAGCCGCAGCGACCCCGGGCAGGCGTCACCACGGTTCCGGCCGGCCGGTGCGGCCGGGGGCGAGGAAGAGCGGGGAGCCGTGGACATGGCCGCGAGCATACCCACGGCCTTCTGCACGAGTATGCCCCGCCCCGGCAGGGCGTCCCTTACCATTCCTCATGGCGGACCAGCCGGTCCGCAGTCGCCCTCACCGGCGACAGGGGAGGAAGCCCGGTGTGAATCCGGCGCGGTCCCGCCACTGTGATCCCGCTCTCAAGGGCTGGGTGAGCCAGGAACTCCCTTCCGGGCTCCCGGCTGCGCTGCGGCAGGGGGCCACCATCACTGCCCGGGGCGCGGACCCCGAGGAAGGCCCTGCGTCCCATGATTCTTCTGCTGTCGACGTCCGACACCGATCTGCTCAGCGCCCGATCGGCCGGTGGCCCGGTGCCCTACCGGTTCGCCAACCCGTCCCGGCTCGCCGCGGAAGACCTCCCGGCCCTTCTCGACGGCGTCGATCTGGTCGTCGTGCGCCTCCTCGGCGGCATCCGGGCTTGGCAGGACGGCCTCGACCTGTTGCTCGCCGACGGCCGCCCCGTGGTCGTCCTGACCGGTGAACAGGCCCCGGACGCCCAGCTCATGGCCGCCTCCACCGTTCCCGTCGGCATCGCCGCCGAGGCTCATGCCTATCTCGCCCACGGGGGCCCGGCCAACCTGGAACACCTGGCCCGCTTCCTCTCCGACACCGTGCTGCTCACCGGCCACGGCTTCGACGCCCCCGCCCCCGCGCCCACCTGGGGCCGGCTGGAGCGCACGCCCCGCGACGGCGTCACCGGTCCGGCCGTCGCCGTGCTCTACTACCGGGCCCATCACATGAGCGGCAACACCGCCTTCGTGGACGCCCTGTGCGAGGCGATCGAGGACGCGGGCGGCCGTCCGCTCCCTCTGTACGTGGCCTCGCTGCGGGCCCCCGAGCCCGGGCTGATCGACGCCCTCCGGGCCGCCGACGTGATGATCACCACTGTTCTCGCCGCCGGCGGCACCCGCCCCGCCGAGGCGTCCGCGGGGGGCGACGACGAGAGCTGGGACGCGGGCGCGCTCACCGCCCTCGATGTGCCGATTCTCCAGGCGCTGTGCCTGACCGGCTCGCGCGCCGCCTGGGAGGACAACGACGAGGGCGTCTCCCCGCTGGACGCCGCGAGCCAGATCGCCGTGCCGGAGTTCGACGGGCGCCTGATCACCGTGCCGTTCTCCTTCAAGGAGATCGACGCCGACGGCCTTCCGGTGTACGCCGCCGACCGGGAGCGTGCCGCCCGCGTCGCGGGCATCGCCGTCCGTCAGGCCCGGCTGCGCCATGTGCCGCCCGCACACAAGCGGCTGGCGCTCGTCCTGTCCGCCTACCCGACCAAGCACTCGCGCATCGGCAACGCGGTCGGCCTGGACACCTCCGCCAGCGCGGTGGCCCTGCTGCGCCGGCTGCGGGACGAGGGGTACGACTTCGGCGACGCGGATGTCCCCGGCCTGGTCTCCGGCGACGGTGACGAGCTGATCCGGGCACTGATCGAGGCGGGCGGCCACGACCAGGACTGGCTCACCGAGGAGCAGCTGGCACGCAATCCGGTCCGCATCCCGGCGGCCGACTACCGCCGCTGGTACGCCACCCTCCCGGAGGAACTGCGCACCGCCGTCGAGGAGCACTGGGGCCCGGCACCGGGCGAGCTGTTCGTCGACCGCAGCCACAACCCCGAGGGCGACATCGTTCTCGCCGCTCTCCGCTTCGGCAACCTGCTCGTCCTCATCCAGCCCCCGCGGGGCTTCGGCCAGAACCCGATCGCGATCTACCACGACCCCGACCTGCCGCCGTCGCACCACTATCTGGCCGCCTACCGCTGGATCGCCGCCCCGGCCGAGGACGGCGGCTTCGGCGCGGACGCGATGATCCACCTCGGCAAGCACGGCAACCTGGAGTGGCTGCCGGGCAAGAACGCCGGCCTGTCCGCCGCCTGCGGCCCGGACGCCGCGCTCGGCGACCTCCCGCTCGTCTATCCCTTCCTGGTCAACGACCCCGGAGAAGGCACCCAGGCCAAACGCCGCGTCCACGCCGTGCTCGTCGACCACCTGGTCCCCCCGATGGCCCGCGCCGACTCCTACGGGGACATCGCGCGCCTGGAGCAACTCCTCGACGAGTACGCCCAGATCTCCTCCATGGACCCGGCCAAGCTCCCGGCGATCCGGGCCCAGATCTGGACCCTCATCCAGGCCGCCCGCCTCGACCACGACCTCGGCCTGGAGGACCGCCCCGACGACGACGGCTTCGACGACTTCCTCCTGCACGTCGACGGCTGGCTGTGCGAGGTCAAGGACGCCCAGATCCGTGACGGCCTGCACGTCCTGGGCAGCCCGCCGCGCGGCGCCGACCGGGTCAACCTGGTCCTCGCCATCCTCCGCGCCCGCCAGATCTGGGGCGGCACCACGGCCCTTCCCGGACTGCGCGAAGCACTCGGCCTGGACGAGTCCGCCGCGACACGCACGGGCGCGGACGAGGCCGAGGAGCGGGCCCGGACCCTGGTTCAGGCGATGGAGGACGCGGGCTGGGACCCGGCGGCCGTCCCCGCGGAGCACGGTGAGCAGGTCGCCGCGATCCTGGAGTTCGCCGCCCGCGAAGTGGTGCCGCGCCTCGCGGCCACCACCGGCGAACTCGACAACCTGGTGCACGCCCTGGCCGGCGGCTACGTCCCGGCCGGCCCCTCGGGGTCGCCGCTGCGCGGCCTGGTCAACGTCCTTCCGACGGGACGGAACTTCTACTCGGTGGACCCCAAGGCCGTTCCCTCCCGGCTCGCCTGGGAGACCGGACAGGCCCTGGCCGACTCCCTCCTGGAGCGCTACCGCACCGACAACGGGCAGTGGCCCACGTCCGTCGGCCTGTCCCTGTGGGGCACCAGCGCGATGCGCACGGCCGGGGACGACGTGGCCGAGGCGCTGGCCCTGCTCGGCATCCGCCCCGTGTGGGACGACGCGTCCCGCCGCGTGACCGGTCTGGAACCCGTCCTCCAGGAAGAACTGGGCCGCCCCCGCATCGATGTGACCCTGCGCATCTCGGGCTTCTTCCGCGACGCGTTCCCGCACACCGTGGCCCTGCTCGACGACGCCGTACGGCTGGCGGCCTCCCTGGACGAGCCGCCGGAGGCCAACCACGTCCGCGCCCACGTCCGGGCCGACATCGCGGCCCACGGTGACGAACGCAGGGCCACCACACGGATCTTCGGGTCCCGTCCCGGTACGTACGGCGCCGGGCTGCTTCAGCTGATCGACTCCCGTGACTGGCGCACCGACGCCGATCTCGCCGAGGTCTACACCGTCTGGGGAGGCTACGCCTACGGCCGGGAGCTCGACGGCCGTCCGGCCCGCGAGGAGATGGAGACGGCCTACCGGCGCATCGCCGTGGCCGCCAAGAACACGGACACCCGCGAGCACGACATCGCCGACTCCGACGACTACTTCCAGTACCACGGCGGCATGGTCGCCACCGTCCGGGCCCTGCGCGGCACGGCCCCCGAGGCGTACATCGGCGACTCCACCCGCCCCGAGACGGTCCGCACCCGCACCCTTGTCGAGGAGACCTCCCGCGTCTTCCGGGCCCGCGTGGTCAACCCCCGCTGGATCGAGGCGATGCGCCGGCACGGCTACAAGGGCGCCTTCGAACTCGCGGCGACCGTGGACTACCTGTTCGGCTACGACGCCACCACGGGCGTGGTCGCCGACTGGATGTACGACAAGCTCACCGAGACCTATGTCCTGGACCCGGACAACCGCGCGTTCCTGCAGGAGGCCAACCCCTGGGCCCTGCACGGCATCGCCGAGCGGCTGCTGGAGGCGGAGTCCCGTGGGATGTGGGCGAAGCCGGATCCCGCGGTGCTCGAAGCGCTCCGTGAGGCGTACCTGGAGACGGAGGGCGACCTGGAGGGCGATGGGTGACCAATCCGCCCCACGGACCACCGTGCCGGACGACCCGTCCGGTCATGGCCTGGCCCGGCCGGCACCGTCGTCGGCCGGCCGGATCCGCTCCGTCGCCCCACCGAACGGCACGACGAGCCTTCTTCTGGTCAGCAGCCAGGTTCCGTCCGTCCTGCGGAACGTGTCCTCGTAGTGCCCCACGTTCGCCGGGAGCCTGGCCGGCACGAGGGCCCCCTCGGTGTACCCGTCCACCCGGTAGGTCGCGAAGTACGTCGTGGCGGAGGCGGAGACGGCCGAATCCACGGTCACCAGGATGTTGGTGCACATCCGACGCGAGAGACGGTCCGCGGGACGGGCCCCGAAGTAGTCGCGCAGAGCGTCGCGGCCTTCCACGCGGCGGCCGTCATGGGCCCATTCCCAGATCCCGTCGGGGGTGAAGAGATCTGCCACCGTGCGAGGGTCTCCGAGGTCGAGCCTGCGGACGAACTCGAGGATCAGGCGTTCGACGGCCCGCTCCGCCAGCAGGCGGGCCATCGGCGTCAGCGCTTCGGCATTCATGATCGTGTCCTATCAGGACTACGCCCTCTCCCACGACCGGTTGTCCCGGGAGCAGGGCCCGGCACCTGAACCCGCGAAGAGCAAGGTCTGCCCCGTTCGGGGGCCCCGGCGTGCCGTTCCTGTCGCAGGGCAGAGTGTCCGCGAGGTATTCACGGAAGCGAGGAACGCCGTGAGACAAGCGGTGTCCGCGTTCCCGCCTCCTCCGCGGGGGTTCGCTCGTGTGCCGGCGCCTCCTCCCACTCGAAGGACGCGAGGCCGGCCGGCATCCCGCCGGGCTCGCCTCCGTGCTTCCCGGTGTCGCCGCGCCGGAGGCGCAGCAGGTTCCCGCCGAGGGTCAGGGCACCGAGCAGCAGCCCCACCAGGCACAGGAAGGCGAGGAGCAGCACCGTCAGCCCCCACAGGCCGTGGCCGGCCAGGGTGGCGACGATGCGGACCGGATCGAGGTTCATGTCCGCATGCTTCCCCCGGCGCCCTGCCGTGAGGCCTTTCGAGCCCGAAAGGGAACTCCACAGCCTTCTTACCGTGATGTCGTGGCAGGCGGGTCACCGCCGGGCGGGGACGGCCCGGGGGCCGGTTGCGGCAGCTCAGCCTGCTCCCGCGAGGCTCCCCGGGCCTTCCCTCCGAGCAACGTGCCGCTGCTTTGCGTGATCCTCAGGGCTGTGTCCGGAGCGGTGTCCCGAGCGCAGACCGGGCGTGCCCCTTCCGGCGGGCGGAGCTCCGGCGGAAGCCTGCTCGGAGCACTAGCGGCGGCCGAAGAACTCCACCTCGGCAACGGCCACGTGGCGGTCCGGTGCCGTGCCGTGCGCCTCGTCGACGGTGAGGCGGACCCCGATGATGTCCCGGCCGCTCACCTCGAAGGTCTGCTGCCCGGGCTCGTCCCGGAGCACGATCCGGTGGTCGGTCCTGTCGCCCTCGGCGTCCACCAGCGTCACGGTCAGGGCGGCGGGCCGCGCCTGGGAGAGGAACTCGTCCTGGTTGACGGAGCTGCCCGGAATCACCAGCAGGGTGTGCAGCCTCACCGGGTTCTCGAACAGCGCCTCCAGATGCTCGCCACTGCCCGGGCCGGGCACCTTGGGCGCCCAGTAGCGGTTGTGGAAGCCGTCGAAGGCGGCGCTCGCCGGATGGTCCTTGTGCTCGCTCGACGCTCCGACCTCGAGCGGGCGCAGCGCCTCCGGATCCGAGATCCGGTCCCGCAGCGCCGCGAAGCCATCCGCGATCTGTTCGCGCGCCAGCCACCCCGCGAGGAGCAGCAGCACCAGGATCAGCGGCAGCAGCAGGCGGGGGCGCCGCCGCCGCTGGCCGGGGCGGCTGCCCACCGTGAGCGAGCGGTCCGCGTCGCGCCGGAACACCCGCCGCCACCACGGCAGTTGCTGGTGCCGGTCGGCCGCCGACCGGATGGTGAGCACGGCGCCGCAGCGGCGGCACAGCGTGCGGTCGAACGGATTGCTCGCCTGGCACCGGGGACAGGGCGGCGCCAACCGCTCGCCGTGCCGCACGGGGGCCGGTGCGGTCGCCACCGGCTCGTGCTCCGGCCGGTGATCCGGACCGCCGCTTCCCGTCGTCACCGGATCGCCGGGCCGCCGGGGACGCACGGTTCCGCCCGCCTGCGGGGGCCCCGGGGGGTGTGCCGGGCGCGGGGGGACCACAGGGCCCTCGGCGCCGCTCTGTGCGGCCGGGTCCGGCAGTGGAATCCCGGGGGGTGCCGTCGGCCGCACCGGGGGAGGCGCCTGCCGTCGCGTCGCCTCCGGGCGTACCGGGCCGGGGCCACCGGTACGCGGTGGGCCCGGGTACGGCCCCGGCGCGGGGTACCGGCTGTCGGCCGGCGACCGGGGGGCCGGGACCTGGGTGGCGCCGGCCACGGGCGGCGGGTGGTCAGGCTTCGGTGGCACCTCCGGAGGCCGGGGGCCGGCCGGGCTCCTTGGTGTGCCGTCGGTCCGTCCCGGCTGCGAGACGTCACCGGCACGACCCGCGCCCTCCGGGGCGCCCGGCCCTCCGGGCAGCGCTCCGGCCCCGGCCCGGTGCGCCGG
>NZ_BAAAMJ010000090.1:0-502 GCF_039529215.1 Streptomyces sodiiphilus
ACCCTGATCCACATCCACCACCGGCCCCACAAACCCCCCACCCCCACCCACACCCCACACATCCCCGGCCACCACCACACCACCACACCACGAACCCGCCAGCTCATGCCCCACCACATCCCCACCCACCACCAACACCGACGCCCCACACTCACCAAGCACACCCCTCAACCGAGACACCGGATCACCCACCCCCAACGGCACATACATCCCCCCCGCCTTCACCACAGCCAACAACAACACCAACAACTCAGCAGAACGCTCCATCAACACCCCCACCGCAGAACCACACACCACCCCCGCCTCCACCAAACGCCCCGCCCACACATCCGACACCCGATCCACCTCAGCAAACGACCACTCCCGCCCCCCACACACCAAAGCAACCGCATCCGGACACCGCTCCACCCACCCACCAAACACCTCAGCAACACCACCCGAAACCACCACATCCCCACCACGCCCCACACCCAACAAACCACCACGCTCCCCCGCCACCAGC
>NZ_BAAAMJ010000091.1:0-522 GCF_039529215.1 Streptomyces sodiiphilus
CCGGACATCGTGGACGGCACCGGGCAGCGCTGGTGAGGCCCATAGCAGCCGGCCGAAGGGATCGGCCAGGATCTGCACGTTCATCCCGTGCCTCTTGTGCTTTCCCGAGTAGAAGGGCCGGTCCGCAGCGATCCGGTCGATCGATACCAGCGTCCCGTCCAGCAGCACGAACGCCTTCCTCGATGCCGTGCGGACCGCCTCGGCCAGGGTCGGGGCGAGAGCGGCCAGGACCTCGACAGCCTCCGTGATGTACCGGTACGCGGTCGTGGTTCCGATACCGAACCCGGCCGCGAGCTGGGCGTATGGATGCCCGTTGCGCAAGTGGGCGAGCACCAGCAGGGCCTGCCGGCCGGAGCTCAGGCGCCGCCAGCGCGAACCGATCGCCGCGCGGCGTGCGGCGAGGTGGCGGGCGAGGTAGCGCAGGTGCGAACTGGACAGGTCCAGCCCGGACGGGTAGACAAGCACGACGAAGCTCCTGGTCGAGCGAGTGATCTTGGTCGTGAACTCATCTACCAGGAGCTT
>NZ_BAAAMJ010000092.1:0-530 GCF_039529215.1 Streptomyces sodiiphilus
CGTCGTTGCTGTTGCTGTCGTCGCAGCGAGATCGGCATGATCACGCAAGTGCAGCACGAAGATCACCGAAGACGACGAGAAGGCCATCGTCCGCCTGCCCGAGGCCGCCTGGGAGACCTCCGTGCACCAGGACGGCAGCCTCCAGGAGGGCTGCTTCGTCGCCGAGTTGACCGCGCTGAACACCCGCGAGGGCTGGCCGGAGGGCATACCGCTGATCGTGCGGCGCGTCAGGCCCACCCGCCGGCACCTGAAGAAACTGACCGCCTCCTGGGAAGAAGACCGGCTGGCGGTACTGCATCACCGCCACCAACATCCGCCACGTGTGAGGCATCGCAGGCTCGGGCCACAGCCAGTTCCTGGACGTGCTGCACCGCTCGCATGCCGGCGTCGAGGACCGGGTGCGCACCAACAAGGCGACGGGACTGGACAACTTGCCCTCCGCCTCCTGGGAAGTGAACCGCGGCTGGATGCTCGCCGCGAACCTCGCCAGTGATCTCGACGCCTGGGTGCGGCTGCTGGCCCTGCACGAC
>NZ_BAAAMJ010000093.1:0-551 GCF_039529215.1 Streptomyces sodiiphilus
TCCACCGTCACCTGCACCACCAACGGCAACCCCGCCCCCGACTCCCCCAACGCCCGCCGCGCCCCGATCACCGCCGCCTTCGTCTGCAACAGATCCTGCGACGTCTCCACCAACAACGCATCCGCACCCCCCTCGATCAACCCCCACGCGTTCTCCCGATACGCATCCCGCAACACCGCGAACCCCACATGCCCCAACGACGGCAGCTTCGTCCCCGGCCCCATCGACCCCAGCACCCACCGCACCCGCCCATCACCCGCGGTGAACTCATCAGCCACCCCCCGCGCCACCACCGCACCCGCCCGCGACAACTCCCGCACCCGCCCCGCGATCCCGTACTCCCCCAACGCCGCATGATTCGCACCGAACGTATTGGTCTCCACACAATCCACACCCACCGCGAAATACTCCCGGTGCACCCCCGCCACAATGTCCGGACGCGTCACATTCAGCACCTCGTTACAACCCTCAAGCTGCTCGAAGTCCTCCAACGACGGATCCCGCTCCTGCAACATCGTGCCCATACCACCATCAGCCACCACCACCCGCGA
>NZ_BAAAMJ010000094.1:0-555 GCF_039529215.1 Streptomyces sodiiphilus
GGCCACTTCCCCTGCCACTCCCAGGGCAACGACCTGATCATCCTCGACGACCAGGGCGATGAGCGCACCCGCTTCACCTTCCCCCGCCAGACCCGCGGACGCCGGCTGTGCCTGGCCGACTTCATCCGCCCCGCCGATACCGGACAGACCGACACCGTCGCCCTCCAGATCGTCACCGTCGGCAACCGCATCAGCCAGGCCACCGCCGACCTCTTCGCCACCGACGCCTACCGCGACTACCTCGAACTCCACGGCCTGTCCGTCCAGCTCGCCGAAGCCCTCGCCGAGTACTGGCACCACCGCGTCCGCACCGAACTCGGCATCGCCCACCGAGATCCCGACACCCTCACCGGCATGTTCCGCACCGAATACCAGGGCTGCCGCTACTCGCTGGGCTATCCCGCCTGCCCCGACCTGGCCGACCGCGCCAAGATCGCCGATCTCCTCCGGCCCGAACGGATCGGCGTGAAACTCTCCGAGGAATACCAGCTCCACCCCGAACAATCCACCGACGCCATCGTCCTCCACCACCCCGAAGCCACCTACTTCAACGCC
>NZ_BAAAMJ010000095.1:0-565 GCF_039529215.1 Streptomyces sodiiphilus
CTGGAGATTCTGCTCGAGTGCTGTTTGACGGGGAACCTGAATCACGTTTAGAGCGACAATTTCAGGCTGCTCGACTTCGGTGTGCGTGCGTGCGCTGGCCGCAGCGAGACGTAACAACTCCTTTTGTGTTTCCGGATTTGCAATCGGTACGACGATCGTGTACGTGTCCGCTGTTTCTCTCACGTCAGTAGCCTCGCCGACGATCGCGTCACCGACCAGTGTGTCGTCGTCAACCCGACCTTGTACGTATCCGAAGTACCAGAGGACGCTGAGTGCAATAATACCGATACCGATATATCGTACGATCGGTGCCATCTGAGAAATCACAACAAACGAAAGGATAACGCCCAAAATCGGAACGACTGGATAAAGAAGGCTCGGCAACTCGAACTCAGGATCGTAGTCTTCCGGGTCCGCTCGTCGGACGACGACAACAGCAACGTGGACGAGTGCATATGAAACGAGGAAGCTAAAACTCGCCACCTCAGCCAACAGGGCAACGATTTCTTCAATCCGAAGTCCGAGGCTGATCAGTGCCGCAGTAATAGCCCCAGTTACCATGACC
>NZ_BAAAMJ010000096.1:0-612 GCF_039529215.1 Streptomyces sodiiphilus
GTCAACTTGACCCGGCCCTGAAGGACCGGGCTTGGAGGTAGTGCCCAACTGGCCGCTGGGTTGACTCCTCCGTCCAGACACCCCGTTATGGGGTGGCAGGGACGCGTGACTCACGCCCCGCGTTCCACACGCTCTCGCCACGGGTGGCGATGTTGTGGGAAGCATTCCGGTCGGCGTGGGCAACGACCCCGCACCCCCGGCAGATGAAGAGCCCCTGGTCGACACGGCTGCGTTTGTCGACGTGGCCGCACTCGGCGCATGTCCGGGACGTGTACGCGGGATCGACGAAGACCAGGGGCACGCCTGCCCGCTTGGCCTTGTAGACGATGAAGTCTCCGAGCTGGGCGAAGGACCAGGAGTGGAGCGCGACCCGTTGGGGCTTGCGGAGCCGTACCCTCTGCCGGATTCCCTTGAGTTCTTCCAGGGAGATCCCGGCCGAGGTGCGTTCAGCCTCGGTCACGATCGTCTTGGCGATGATGTGGTTGGTGTTCTTGACGTGCCGCGCCTCGCGACGGGAGCGCTCCTTGAGCCGGCGCTTGGCGGACTTGGTGCGCTTCTTCTGGAGCTTGGCCCGCAGGGCAAGCTGCCTCTTGCGATACCGGTTCAGGGCGC
>NZ_BAAAMJ010000097.1:0-622 GCF_039529215.1 Streptomyces sodiiphilus
GCCTGTACCCGCTTAGGATGGAGTGAGCATGAGCGAGTTGGATCTCTACCTTCTGGTAACCCTGTCTTGTGTAGTCTGTGGCTTCTATATCGGGATGGGGCAGATGCTAATGGCCATGGAGAGGAACGGTGACAAAGTGCCTAGTCCTGACGCACGTGTTGTCTTCCACCTATCTGGGCTTGTTGGTATCGGCTACCTGCTTGCTTGGCTATGGTCCCCAGGCCAGCCGCTTTTCAAATTCCTGCCTGCCCTGATCCTTGCCTATCTTGCGGGTATGTTCGGCGCTGCCCTCACGAAGGATAAGGTCACTACCTGGCTGCCTGCGACGGGCTTGGTTGTGATGCCTGTGATGTTCCATGGAGCACGCTACTTTGGTCTAACTGGATAGCTTGGAAGTCATGCAAGATAAGCCGCGTAATCATGACTTTCGGCCTTCTGAGGCCCTTCCAGGGGGCGTAAACGCCCCCTCCTCGGAGGTCACTTGGACTCGTCGAATGGCAGCCCTGGCTGTTCCTCATCACGCCGTTGACGTTGCCGGTTGCTTTCACCGGCCTCGAGAGCCTCCATGCGGGCCGCTAGGGCCTCACCCTGTACCTCGGCCTTGGTCCGCCCCTTTTCGGCC
>NZ_BAAAMJ010000098.1:0-630 GCF_039529215.1 Streptomyces sodiiphilus
CCCGGGGTGAGGTCGCTGGAGGAGTACGCCTACGACGCCACCGGCAACACCGTGGCCCGGCAGACCGGTGGTGACACCCAGACCCTCTCCTGGAATCCGGAAGGCCGCGTCGAGACCGTCACCGACGCCGACGGCACCACCACGGAGTACCTGTACGACGCCGACGGATCCCGGCTGATCGGACGGACAGCCGAGGAGACCACCCTCTACCTCGGCCACACCGAGATCACCGTCCCGGCCGGCTCCACCACCCCCGAAGCCACCCGCTACATCGATCTCGGCGGCGGCCACACGGCCGTGATCACCGACGACGGCGAAGCGTCCTTCACCCTCGCCGACCACCACGGCACCGGCCACTTCGCCATCGAGGCCGCCACCCAGAACATCACCCAGCGCCGCACCCTCCCCTTCGGCGACACCAGAGGCGACGACCCCGGAGAGGCATGGCCAGGATCCCGCGGCTTCATCGGCGGCATCACCGACACCACCACCGGCCTCACCCACCTCCAGGCCCGCGAATACGACCCCGCCCTGGGACGCTTCATCTCCCTCGACCCCCTCATGGATCTCACCGACCCCCAGCAGATCCACGGCTACACCTACGCCAACAACAACCCCCTCACCTACAGC
>NZ_BAAAMJ010000099.1:0-700 GCF_039529215.1 Streptomyces sodiiphilus
GTGGAGTGCGGCGTCGAGGAGTGCGGGGTGGATGCCGTAGCCGGTGGCGTTCTGCTGTTGTTCCTGCGGGAGCCGGACTTCGGCGAACACCTCGTCACCGCGCAGCCAGGCCGCTGTCAGCCCTTGAAAGGCCGGGCCGTAGGCGAACCCGTTGTCCGCGAACCGCTCGTAGAGGTCGGAGACCTCCAACGGCTCGGCACCCGGCGGCGGCCATGCCGTCAGCTCCGCGGGCGGCCGCACCGCCTCGGGCACGACACTGCCGGAGGCGTGACGCGTCCACGGCTCACCGAACCCGGCCCGCCCGGAACGGGAATGCACGGTGAGAACACGACGTCCGCCGTCATCGGGTTCCCCCACCGTCACACGCAGGTCAACAGCATCCTCACCGGTGAGAACAAGAGGAGCTTCGAGAGTGAGCTCCTCGACCTGCTCACAACCGACCCGGTCACCCGCCTGCACCGCCAGCTCCAGGAACCCCGTCCCCGGGAAGATCACCGAACCCGACACCGCGTGATCGGCCAGCCACGGCTGACTCCCCACCGACAACCGCGACGTCAGCACCAGCTCATCGGACCCCGCCAGCTCCACCGCGGCCCCCAGCAACGGATGACCCGCCGACTCCAGCCCCACCGACTCCACATCACCCGACACCACCGGAGCATCCAGCCAGTAGCGCTGTCGCTGGAACGCATACGTCGGC
>NZ_BAAAMJ010000100.1:0-743 GCF_039529215.1 Streptomyces sodiiphilus
GTCCGGCGGAGGTTGGTGTACCAGTACTCGGCATCCAGACCCGCGGTGTCCATCACCTCACCGGTCACCGTCGACCGGAACGGAACATCCCCACTGCGCGGCCTGACCGGACCCAGAACCTCCAGCAACTCCTCCCGGATCGCCTCCACATGAGCCGAATGCGACGCGTAATCCACCGGAATCAGCTTCGCCCGCACACCCTCGGCCTCACACCCCGCCAACACCTCCCGCAACGCCCCCGGATCACCCGACACCACCACCGACCCCGGACCATTCACCGCCGCGAGCGACACCCGCCCACCCCACGCACCGATCCGCTCCCGCACCTCACCCACCGGCAACGACACCGACAACATCCCCCCACGCCCCGCAAGACCCCGCGCAATCGCCAACGACCGCAACGCCGCAACCCGCGCCCCGTCCTCCAACGACAGACCACCCGCCACCACCGCCGCAGCGATCTCCCCCTGCGAATGCCCCACCACCGCAGACGGCACCACCCCACACGCCCGCCACACCTCGGCAAGCGACACCATCACCGCCCACAACACAGGCTGCACCACATCCACCCGCTCCAACGACGGCGCACCCTCCACCCCCCGCAAAACCTCCGACACCGACCAATCCACAAACCCCGACAACGCCCCCTCACACTCACCCAACCGCCCCGCGAACACCGGCGAAGAATCCAGCAACCCCACCGCCATCCCCACCCACTGCGACCCCTGCCCCGGAAACACGAA
>NZ_BAAAMJ010000101.1:0-773 GCF_039529215.1 Streptomyces sodiiphilus
TGCCGCCCCCGGTGCCGCCGCTGACCACGAACGTCACCGACCCGGACGGGGTTCCGGCCCCCGGGGCGACCGAGGTCACCGTGGCGGCGATGGTGACCGGCCGGCCGAAGACCGACGGGTCCGGGGAGGACACCACCGTGGTGTCGGTGACGGCGGGGGTGACGGTGTGGGTCACGGCCCCGGCCGACGGGGCGTGGAGGGCGTCACCGCTGTAGAAGGCGGAGACGAGCTGGGTGCCGGCGGGCAGGGTGCTCTCGGTGAGCACCGCCATGCCGGTGGCGTCCAGGGGCACCGTGGCGCTCCCCCCGCTGCCGAAGGTGAAGGTCACCGAGCCCGTCGGGACGCCGGTCCCCGGGGCATCGACCGCCACCCGGGCCATGAAGGTGACGTCCTCACCGAAGGCGGACGGGTCCGGAAAGGAGGTGACGGTGGTGGTCGTGGAGGCCTGAACAACCGTGTGGGTGGTGGTGCCGCTGGACGCCGCGAAGCCCGCGTCGCCGCCGTACGTGGCGGTGACCGTGAAGAGCCCCGGAGGCAGCGCGTCCGTGACGGCCGTGGCCGTGCCCGTGGTGTCGAGGGTGGCGGTGAGCGTGGGACCGCCGCCGGTGAAGGTGAAGGTGACGGTGCCGGTGGGAGTGCCGGCTCCCGGCGCCACTGGAGTCACCACCGCGGTGAACAGGACGGGCTCCCCGGCGACCGAGGGGTCGGGCGTTCCGTCCACCACGGTTTCGGTTGCGGTCTGGTTGACGGTGTGGGTGGTGGTGGCGGTGGAG
>NZ_BAAAMJ010000102.1:0-816 GCF_039529215.1 Streptomyces sodiiphilus
ACCAGCCCTCACCAACCAGGTTGGAAAAGGCTCAGTGTCATGAACGCCAACCAGATGAACCCACTCTCCTTGCACAGCGCTTCCCGCAGGCTGCCCTGTCCATATCAGGTCGGCGTCAGGTGCATCCGAGCGATACGTACCGAAGACCCAGCGGTTCTGCACTCCGGAGTAGTACAGCGTGAAGCCCGGACGGTGTGTTCCCAGTTGCGATACGACGACCTTCTCTTCTGTGTGCTGTCCTGGGTCAATCTTGGCCCAGGCCGACACTGTGAAGCTCCGCTCCGTGTTGAGGTGCGGCACCCCCACGCTCCCGTACGCCCCCTCGCCACTGAGCCGGGCGGATGTGGTGACGGGACCGGAAGCTCCGAGCTCCATACCACCGTGCAGCACAGCCGGGCGCACATGCGCGTATCCGAGAACCTCGGGTGACCCCGCGGGTTCCTCGAAGTCGAAGTGTGCTACTACCGGGCGTCCCGGGACGCCGGTGACACCTTCTTCGTAGAGCGCT
The DNA here is from genome assembly GCF_039529215.1 of Streptomyces sodiiphilus. Classification (NCBI taxonomy): domain Bacteria; kingdom Bacillati; phylum Actinomycetota; class Actinomycetes; order Kitasatosporales; family Streptomycetaceae; genus Streptomyces; species Streptomyces sodiiphilus. The sequence goes on from NZ_BAAAMJ010000102.1 coordinate 509, forward strand.
TGAACTTGCGGTTCCCACATCCTCTTGTCAAACAGGGAGATTTCGTCGACGGTCCCGGGAAAGTAACTCTTCACCTCTCCGCTGTAGGTTCCGGCACCTACTTGAAGACCGTGACTGCCCGTCCACGTCATGTTGTGAGAGGTTTCACCGACGAGTTCGCCGTTGACAAACAGTCGCAGCTGTTTCTCGACACCGTCGTAGGAACCGGCCAGATGAGTCCACACGCCTGCCTGGACGCCACCCGGCTGAGCTGACATGGCCCGGATTATCTTAGAGGATGTCTCACGTGGCTTGAGCGGCATCGGGCA
>NZ_BAAAMJ010000103.1:0-821 GCF_039529215.1 Streptomyces sodiiphilus
ATCTATAAAATGATAGTCGACGCCTGGGCAGATGCCTCACTAGTTGGTCAGATCAACTTTGGCAGTAGGGTGACAGACCGTTTCACAGGTGACGTCAAACAGGAGAACGAGTTTTATTACATTGAAAAGGCTAAAGACACAGGAAGAAAAAGTCTTAGAGAAGCCTACAAATGGTTGAGCTATCTAGCCAAGGTAACAACAAAAGAAAACCAGCCCAAAGATCAGCGAATGTTCAACTTCAGCAGACCAATCGTAGGTACCCCTAAGCCCAATTCTCATTCTGAAGAACCTGACGTTGGTGCTGCTTGAATATAGTCTTTTTGCAATCCTGAAAGACTGAAGAGCTAAGAGTGGGCTATATCATACGCCTAAAAGCTCATATAAAGGCCTTCAGGAGGTTTTAAGCCTACTACCTATACCTACCTACAGGGGTTGGGTTGAAACGCCTTAAATCGCCTTATATCTCATTGTAGTCCTTGTGGCTAACCGGTGAGTTTTGTGTAAGCACTAATTGCTCTAGCGACACGCATGACACAGACTCTAGTGACACGCCACGACCACGCAGTGACACACATGCAATTCACCATCACAGAAGCCGCTAAACTTTACGGTAAGCAACGTAAGACGATATACCGTCACATAGACTCAGGGCGCATATCTGCAAGCATTAGAGGCGATGGTAAGCGCGTGATAGACCTTGCCGAGTTGATCCGCTGCTATGGCGAACCATCCAACAGAATAACAGCTAGTGACACGGAATCGACACGCGAAGACTCAGCAAGTGACACACTCATAAGCCAGGCACTATTGGAAGAAATACG
>NZ_BAAAMJ010000104.1:0-875 GCF_039529215.1 Streptomyces sodiiphilus
TAAGGGCTGTCCCGTAAATGATCTACGGCATGCTCGATGGCCTGTCCCGCTTCTTCGTCATCCGGCGAGGGTGAGGTTGTGGAGGCGGGCGATGCCGAGTATCGCGTGGTGGACGCCGTCGCCCTTCAGGCGGCAGTCGCGGAGGATCTTCCAGCTCTTCATGCGGGCGAAGGTGTGCTCGACACGTGCGCGGACTTTGCGGTGGGAGGTGTTGTGTTCCTCTTTCCAGGCCGGGAGTTCGGCCTGGCCTCTCTCGCGGCGGTGCGGGATGACCAGGCCGGTTCCGCGGTAGCCGCCGTCCGCGATGACGGTGTGGCGGCCGACGGCCGCCTTCGCTCCGGACAGCTCCCAGGCCTTGCAGTCGTTGCGGTTGCCGGGCAGCGGCCGGCCGACGGCGACGACGAGCCGGGTGTCGGCATCGATGACGACCTGGTGGTTGGTGGAGTACCGGTAGTTCTTCGACCGTTCGGCGATGGTGTGATCGCGAGTGGGGACCAGGGTGCCGTCCACGATCAGCACGGTGTCCCTGCGGTACCGCTTGCGCTGCTGCAGGGCGAGCGTCGGTCCGAGGTGGGCGATGATGCGGTCGGCCGCCGACTTCGACACCCCGAACAGCGGAGCGAGTTGGCGCAGGGTGAGGTTCGTCCGCCAGTACGCGGCGACCAGCAGGACCCGGTCCTCCAGCGGCAGGCTCCAGGGCCGGCCCTTGCGCACCGGGTCGGCGCCCTCGCGCCGCAGCGCGGTGACCAGCTTCCCGAACTGCCGCGGGCTCAGCCCGGTGAACGGGGCTATCCAGGAGGGCTCCGACGCCGTGATCACACCAGACACGACAAGATCATCTCACCCGTGACCAGCAGTTACGGGACAGCCCTTAG
>NZ_BAAAMJ010000105.1:0-880 GCF_039529215.1 Streptomyces sodiiphilus
CCGTCGTGCAGATCCCGCTCGATCCGCCGCAGATCGGCGGCCGAGGTGTCCAGCACCGACGAGCGGTCCGACTCCAGCTGCCGCACCCGGTCCGCCTGCGCGGAGGGGCCCAGCAGCCCGGAGACCAGCGCCCGGTCCACCGTGCACAGCGCGCGCACGGCCCAGCCCGCGCCGTACAGGACCAGGTATCCCAGGACGGCGGCCATCGCCACCTCCAGGGGCCCGTCCCAGACCCAGCCGCCGCCCCGGCCGTCCAGGTTGATCCCGACGCCCGGTTCGCCGGAGAACCTCGGCACGGTCCAGAACCACAGCGGGAACAGCAGCAGCGTCCATCCCAGCCCCCACAGCACCGTGACCACCGTGAAGCCGACCAGCGACCAGGGCAGATGGACCAGCGTCCAGGCCGAGGTGCGCCACGTCACCGGCGAGCGCAGCACCGCACCCATCCAGCCGAGCGGGGACCGCCGGCCGCCGCGCGGCCGCAGCGGCTCGGGTTCCTCCACCTCCAGTCCCAGCAGCAGCCGGGCGCGCTCCCGCTCCAGCCGGGCCAGGCCGCGCAGCGCCCACAGCCCGGCCGCGAGCACCGGCAGCCCGACGAAGGTGATCAGCAGCGGAGCGCCCACCGCGAGCGTGGTGACCAGCACGGTGAACGAGACGGTGGCCAGCGGCAGTCCGAGCAGCTGGTGGCAGCCCTCCCGCCAGGTCCGGGCGCCGAACGGGATGCTCAGGGCACCCGTCCTGGACGGGCGGCGGGCCCCCGCGGGACGGGCGGGCCGGGTGCCGGCGGTGCCGCCGGGGGCGGTGGTCACGCGGGCCTTCCTTCGGTGGCGTCGGGGCGCTCCCGCCAGGGGAGTGCGGCGGTGACGGTGGTGGGTCCGCC
>NZ_BAAAMJ010000106.1:0-918 GCF_039529215.1 Streptomyces sodiiphilus
CAGCAGATGACGCGCACCCCGCGCCACCAGATGCCGGGCGATCACTCCCCCGATGGTGCCGGTGGCGCCGGTGACCAGGACGGTTCCCGCCGTGTCCCAGGCGGGAACCTCGACGGCCGGCTCCGCCGGCTTGGCGACGGCCAGTCTGGCCACGTGTGCCCGGCCTTCACGGACGGCGAACTGGGGTTCCTCCGACGTGAGTCCTGCCACGAGCCCGGCCGGGGAGTCCTCATGGTCGTCGAGGTCGGCGAGGACGAAGCGGCCGGGGTTCTCGGACTGTGCTGCGCGCACCAGCCCCCACACCGCGGCGTGAGCCGGATCGGAAACACCCTCGCCGGGCCTCGCGGCCACCGCGCCGCGGGTGACGAACACCAGCCGCGACCCGGCGAAGCTCTCTTCCGCCAGCCAGTCCTGGACGAGAGCGAGCGCCCGGTGGGTGACGGCCCGCACGGTCTCCGCCGTGGTGTCTCCGGTCTCCGGCGTGCACGGAACCGTCACCGTGGCCGGCACCTGTTCCCGGGCAGCCAGCTCCGCCAGGTGCTCCCGCTCCCGGACCTGGGCGGTGGCGGGCTCCTCCCGCGGTGCCGTGTCGCGGTCGGCGGTGTCCTCCAGTTCCACCCAGTCGAGGCCGTAGAGCACGTCTCCACCGCTGCCGGGTGATGCCCCCAGTGATTCGGGGCGCTTGCGGAGCACCAGCGACCCGACGGTTGCCACCGGCTGTCCCAGGCTGTCCGCGACCGTGAGGGCCACGGTGTCGTTGCCTTCCGGCGCCAGCCGGACCCGCAGGTCGACGGCGTCCGTGGCGTGCAGGGACACCTCTGTCCAGGAGAAGGGGAGGCGCCCCTCCCCCGCCTTCAGCATCGGGCCGAGGGCAATGGTGTGGAGTGCGGCGTCGAGGAGTGCGGGGTGGATGCCGTA
>NZ_BAAAMJ010000107.1:0-938 GCF_039529215.1 Streptomyces sodiiphilus
ACGACACCCTCAACGAATGCGCCCACCACCTCACCCCCCACACCGACCAACCCCTCCTCGACCTCCTCTACGGCCCCGCCCAACACCACCTCAACCAAACCCGCTACGCACAAATCGCCATCGTCAGCATCCAAGTCGCCCTCGTCCGCTACCTCAACCACCTCGGCATCCACCCCCACACCGTCATCGGCCACAGCATCGGCGAACTCACCGCCGCCTGGACCGCCGGCGTCCTCACCCTCCCCGACCTCCTCCACCTCACCGCACAACGCGGCCACCACATGAACAACCAACCCCAAACCGGCACCATGGCCGTCATCCACGCCGACACCCCCACCACCCACACCACCATCACCCCCTACCCCGACATCGAAATCGCCGCCTACAACACCCCCACCAACCACACCCTCGCCGGCCCCACCACCACCCTCACCACCCTCTGCAACACCACCCCCCACCACACCCAACAACTCAACGTCAGCCACGCCTTCCACTCCGCCGCCATGAACGGCGCCATCACCCCCTTCACCCACACCCTCAACCACACCACCCTCAACCCACCCACCCTCCCCTTCCTCTCCACCACCACCGGCACCTGGCACACCCCAGAAACCACCACCAACCCCACCACCTGGGCCAACGCCATCCGCCAACCCGTCCTCTTCCACCAAGCACTCACCCACCTCCCCGACACCCCCACCCACTTCTGGGAAATCGGCCCCCACCCCGCCCTCACCCCCCTCGCCCGCACCAACCTCCCCAACCCCCACCACCACTGGCACACCACCCTCCGCCGCCACCACAACGACCAACAACAACTCCACACCCACCTCACCAACCACCACAACACCGGAAACACCACAATCAACTGGACCAACCACCACCAACACAAACACCACCACCACACCACCATCCCCACCTACCCCTTCAACCGGCAG
>NZ_BAAAMJ010000108.1:0-1029 GCF_039529215.1 Streptomyces sodiiphilus
TTCTCGAAGACGGTGGTGGTGTCGAAAAGCTGAGGGTGTCCAGCCAGCCGGTGGATATCGCTCAACCCCAGATACTGATGCGGCGCGAGAGCCGACTGCTCTCGCTGGATCCGCTCCAGCAGACCGGCCAGCGGCTCCGCCGGGTCCAACCGCACCCGCACCGGAACCGTGTTGATCAAGAGGCCGACGATCTCCTCCACTCCCGCCAGCTCAGGCGGACGCCCCGACACCGTCGCCCCGAACACCACATCACCCCGCCCCGTCATCCCCGCCAGCAGCAACGCCCACGCCCCCTGCACCACCGAGTTCAACGTCAGCCCACGCCCCCGCGCCATCGCCGCCAGATCCCCCGTCACCTCACGCGGCAGACACACCACCACCCGCTCCGGCAGCCCGCCCTCACCCTCACCCACCCCCGGAGCCACCAACGTCGGACCCTCCACACCCTCCAACGCCTCCCGCCACGCTCTCTCAGCCGCCCCCCGGTCCTGTCCCTCCAGCCACCCGAGGAAATCCCCGTACTGCGCCGCCCGCGGCAGTGCCCCGCGAGACCCGTACAACGCAAAGATGTCACGCAGAACCAAGGGCAAAGACCACCCATCGAGAATGACATGATGCGCCGTCATCACAAATACATGACGCCGCTCCGATAGACGCAGAACCGCGAACCGCACCAACGGCGCCTCCGACAACACGAAACGCCGCTCCTGATCACGCTCCAGAAAACGATCCACCGCACCGCCCCGCTCCCCCTCCGGCACGCCCGAGAGATCCACCACCTCCCACGGCACCTCCACCCGCCGCGGAACCACCTGCACCACCCGCCCGGACGACACCTGAACAAAACCCACCCGCAAACCAGCATGCCGCGCCAGCACCCCACCACACGCCGCCCTCAAATCCTCCAGCCTCACCACACCCCCCAACTCCAACACCGTCTGCATCTGATAAACATCCACCCCACCCTCACTCAACACACCATGAAAATACAAACCGGACTGCAACGGGGACAACGGCCACACAGCTTCG
>NZ_BAAAMJ010000109.1:0-1038 GCF_039529215.1 Streptomyces sodiiphilus
CGCCGGATCCATCACCTGGCCGTACAACTCCAGGAAGCGGCTTTCGTACTGCATCGCCTGCGGGCCGCCGGTCACGGCGGCCGGCTCGGCGCTGCTCTGGGCGGCGGCGGTCAGACCCAGCGGGAGCGAGAGCGCCACGGCTTACGCGATCAGCAGCTGCCGGGTCCCGCGTGGCCTTGCTCGGTCGGTTGCCCCGATGGGAGATCCACGTCGGATCCGCATCGTGCCTCCTCATGACTAGGTGGGGGAAGAGGAGTTACACGCACGCAAGTGGAGCGTGCACACAGAAACCAGTGGGAGCGCTCCCAAGCATTGAGGGCCGCGCGTGAATACGTCAACCCCCCTGAAAAATCCTGCGGTTTCCGGGCAGGTCAGCGGTAATTTCTCGAACACCCCCTTGGCAAGACGCGCCCTTCGGGGCTACCTTCCCTTCAACCAGTGGGAGCGCTTCCAAGGTCATGTGTCACCCCACGGCACATGAACCCGGACGGAAGTCGCTCCGCATGAACCCCCCACGTCCCCCACCCCCACACCACCGATCCGGCAGCCGCCGCGGGTCTCCTCTGATCCGAGGGGCCGCATCCGGCGGCGAGCCCGCCCAGGAGAACGGCGCGCGACGCGCGCCGCGGAACGGCAGACCTCCGTGCGCCCCACGCCACGCGGTCCCAGCCGCATCCGGTCGCCGGACCGCACCGTGCATGTCGTCATGCCGGACTGCGGACCGGGGCTTCTCTCCGCATCGCCTCCACCGGGAGGCACCCCCACAGAGGGTGCGGCCGACGGTTTCCGCCGTGCCGTCCCTCGCCTGAGCCGACCTGGCACTCCGGCTCTGACCAGTAGTAATCATCTGGAGGAACAGCTGATGAGCCGCACTACCCCCACATTCCGGCGGCGCCCCGCGCTGATCGCCGGAGCCTTCGTCGGCGCCTGTGCGCTGACGGTGAGCACTCTCGGCCTCGCCTCGGCGAGCCAGGACGATGTCTCCACCCAGCGCGTCGACAACCCCTATGTGGGTGCGGGCGTGTATGTGAATCCGGA
>NZ_BAAAMJ010000110.1:0-1104 GCF_039529215.1 Streptomyces sodiiphilus
GAGCGGCTGGTGGCGGTGGAGGCTTTCGGGTTGGCTTTGGCCGCGGCTTTCTTCTGGGTGGGGTTCCCGGTCTTCTTGCTGGCCGTGACCGCTCTGTTGCTGGTGGTGTTGGCTTTGGCTGCGGCCTTGGCCTTCTTGGCCTGGGCGGCCTTCTTCGCCGCCGCGATCTGACGCTTCTTGGCGTTCAGTGCCGACCGCTCGGCCGCCTTCGCACGACTGAGCACGACCTGCGCGGCCCGCTTGGCCCTCTGCCAGGCACGCACCGCATCGATCGTCCGGTCGACCGCCTTGGCCACCGCCCCCAGCTTGTACAGCTTGGTCCACGGGATCGCCCCCAGGATCAGCGAAGCACACGACCACAGATCCCCGCCGAAACAACGGATCGCGTCATTGATCCCGATGAACTCCGCCAGCACATTCCAGGCCGCCCCCAGGATCACACTCGTGAGGGACTTGTTCGCGTTCGCCCGGGCCTGCGCCACCTGCGCACCGCTCAGCCCCACCGCCGCCAGCGCCGCGGCACGCTCCGCATACGACAGACTGATACTCAGCCCCGACGGATCCGAATGCGTCACCGGGTTGTTGTGCGCATACGCATACCCGTTGGACTGCGAGGGATCCGCCAGATCCAGCACCGGATCCGCCGACAGGAAACGCCCCACCCCCGGGTCATACAACCGCGCACCCAACTGCACATACCCCGTCGCGTCATCCCGCGTCGCACCCAAGAACCCCGCACGCGTCCGCAGATCCGCCGACGTCGCCCCCACCGCACGCGCCGCACCGAACGGATCCTGCTTCCGGACCCGGACCTCCATCCCCTCCCGCATCACCGTCTCGGTATACGGACTGCCCTGATGATCCGTCGTCACCGCCGCAAGACCCTGCTCACCCTCCCCATCGGCGTACCGCAACACCGACCCACCAGGCCCCCCATAACTACGCTGAGAATGCGCAACCCCACCGCCCTTATGGACGGTGACCTCCGACTCCTCCAGATGCAACGTGGCCTGACGATCACGAATCGTCAACAGCGTCGCGCCACCGGGCCCGTACACATACCGCGTCTCACCCTGCGGCTCCCACTGCTGCCCAGCCACCCCC
>NZ_BAAAMJ010000111.1:0-1142 GCF_039529215.1 Streptomyces sodiiphilus
CTTACTCGGTCGGGCGTGCTGGAATCCTGACGAGTTACGGGATGACTTGCAGGAATACGTCGCCGAGAAGCTCGGGGACCCGGCTGGCGTGCTGATCATCGACGACACGGGCTTCATCAAGAAGGGCATCACCTCGGCTGGGGTGCAGCGGCAGTACTCCGGCACGGCCGGCCGCACGGAGAACTGTCAGATCGGCGTCTTCGCCGCCTACGCCACCAGCAATGGGCGGGCGCTGGTGGACCGGGAGCTGTATCTGCCGAAGTCCTGGACACAGGACGTCGAGCGCTGTGCCGCGGCGAAGATCCCCGAGGATCGCACCTTCGCCACCAAGGGCGACCTGGCCAAGGTGATGGTGGCCAGGGCCCTGGCCTCGCCCCTGCCGATCGCCTGGGTGGCCGCGGATGCCGCCTACGGCCAGGAGTGGCGCTTGCGCCGCATGCTGGAGGAAGCCGGCGTCGGCTACGTGCTGGCTGTGCCGAAGTCCCAGCAGATCAAGTCCCTTGCCGGGATCTGGCGCATCGACCAGCTCATCGCCGACGCACCCGAGGACGTCTGGCAGCGTCTGTCCTGCGGGAACGGCGCCAAGGGCCCCCGCGTCTACGACTGGGCCGCGGCGACACTGCCGGGCATCGACATCTTCGATGGCGGCCAGCCCACCCACCGCCGGTGGGTGCTGGCCCGCCGCAGTCTCGCCCGGTCCGACGAGATCGCCTACTATCTCGCTTACGCGCCCGAGGGCACCACCGTCGAAGAGCTGGTACGTATCGCCGGATCACGCTGGGCGATCGAAGAGTGCTTCCAGGCCGCGAAGAACGAGTGCGGCCTGGATGAGTACGAAGTCCGCCGGTATCCGGGCTGGTACCGACATATCACGCTCGCCATGCTCGCCCACGCCTTCCTGGCCGCCATCGCCGCCTCGGAAGGGAAAAAGGGGGATGCAGAAACGGTTCCGGCGCCCTCGTTCCCCTCACCGTGGCAGAGATCCGGCGACTCCTGGCAGCTCACCCGCCCCAACCCCCACACCACCGCAAGCTCGATCACACATTGAGCTGGTCTCGCTGGCGACGACGGCACCAGACCATTGCCCGCCGCTGCCACTACCACCGCCGCACCCGAGGTCACGAACTCGCCGAACATGACGG
>NZ_BAAAMJ010000112.1:0-1161 GCF_039529215.1 Streptomyces sodiiphilus
TCCGCGTGTGCGGGCGGGGTCGGGCCGGTCGACAGTGGTGTCTCAGGCGGGTGCGGTGCTGCTGACCGAGACGGTCCGCAAGGCAGGGCTGGACGCGGCGGTATCGGCCTCACTGGCGCGGTGGCGCAGACCACGCAGCGTGCACGATCCCGGCAAGGTCCTCACCGATCTCGCGGTGGCGGTCGCGCTGGGTGGGGACTGCCTGTCGGATGTGGCGATGCTGCGGTCCGAGCCGGAGGTGTTCGGGCCGGTGGCCTCCGACCCGACGGTCTCCCGGCTGGTCAACGCCCTCGCCCAGCACGGGGACAGGGCTGTGGCGGCTATCCGTGCCGCTCGTGCTGCGGCCCGGCGACGGGTGTGGTCCCTGGCCGGGGAGAGAAGTCCGGCCGCGGGCGGGCAGGTGACCGTGGACATCGACGCGCTCCTGGTTGTGGCGCACTCGGAGAAGGAAGGCGCCGCCCCGACCTGGAAGCGCACCTTCGGGTTCCACCCTTTGGCCGCGTTCATCGACCACGGTCAGGCCGGCACGGGCGAGAGCGCCGGGATGCTGCTGCGGCCGGGCAACACCGGGGCGAACACGGCCGCCGACCACATCACCGTTGCGAAGGCGGCCCTCGCGCAGCTGCCGAAGAAGCACCGGCGAGGACGCCGGACGCTGATCCGCACCGATTCCGCGGGCGGCACCCACGCCTTCCTCGAGTGGCTGTCGAGGCCGGGGCGGTGGCTGTCGTACTCGGTCGGGATGACCATCACCGATGAGATCCACGCCGCCGTCCTGAAGGTGCCGAAGCGGGCGTGGACCCCGGCCTATGACGCAGGCGGTCAGGTCCGGCCCGGGGCATGGGTCGCGGAGATCACCGGCATGCTCGACCTCACCACATGGCCGAAGGGGATGCGGCTGATCGTCCGCAAAGAACGGCCGCATCCCGGCGCCCAGTTGCGCTTCACCGACGCCGACGGCCACCGTCTCACCTGCTTTGCCACCAACACGGCCGGCGGGCAGCTTCCGGACCTGGAACTGCGCCACCGCCGCCGGGCCCGGGCCGAGGACCGTATCCGTCACGCGCGGGACACAGGCCTGCGCAACCTGCCCTTCCACGGCTTCGCTCACAACCAGCTCTGGCTGGAGATCGTCCAGATTGCCCTGGATCTGCTGGCCTG
>NZ_BAAAMJ010000113.1:0-1234 GCF_039529215.1 Streptomyces sodiiphilus
GACCTCCCGTGAACCGCGCGACCCCACCGAGGAGATCCTTGCCGGGCTCTTCGCCGGCATTCTCGGCCTGCCCCGTGTCGGCATCGACGACAGCTTCTTCGACCTCGGCGGACACTCCCTCCTGGCGGTCGGACTGGTCAACAGAGCGCGGGAAGCGGGCCTGCGCCTGTCCATCGCGGACATCATCCTGCACCCCACGGTGGCGGATCTCTCTCTCCGGGCCCGCCCGGTCACACCCGCTTCGACGTCGGTCTCCGGGCCGTTCGCCCCGGTGCTGCCGATCCGGACCGCGGGCGAGGGCAAGCCGTTGTTCCTCGTGCACAGCGGTCTGGGGTTCAGCCTTCCCTACCTCGGACTGGCCCAGCACATCGATGAGCGCTACCCGCTTCACGGGCTGCAGTCACCGGCCGTCGACGGCACGTCACCTTTCCCCGAGGACATCCGTGAGGTCGCGGCGGACTACCTGCGAACCGTCAGGAAGCTACAGGCCCATGGTCCTTACCGGCTCCTGGGCTGGTCCTACGGAGGACTGCTCGCCCAGGAGATGGCAGTGCAACTCGAGGCTGTGGGCGAGTCCGTCGATTTCCTGGCCAACCTGGACGGCTATCCCGGAAGCACGGGCCGGGGCGACGGGGAGGACGACCAGGAACTCATGCTCCGTGCTCTGGAAGGGCTGGGCCACAGCCGGAGCGAGTTCGGCGGGCGCCGGGTGCGGATCTCCGACCTTGCGGAAGCGCTGCGGCGGGAGAACCACCCGCTGGCCGGCCATGGAGAACGGCCCCTGCTCCGGTTGCTGCGGCTCAGCCGGGCTCACGGAAGGCTCATGGAGGGATTCTCCCCCGGCCACTTCGGAGGAACCATGCACTTGTTCGCTGCGGCCCGGGAGTGGTCCGCGGGCCAGCTGCACGAACTCGTCCAGTCCTGGGAGTCACGGACCGGAGGCGGGCTCCGGGTGCACCGGGTCCCCTGCGGCCATGAGCACCTGATGCATCCGGAACCCCGGGCTGTTGTCGGACGGCTCGTCGCGGCCGAGCTCCGCCGCCTCGACGCTACTCAGAATGGCGGTTGGTGACAGTGACCAGTACCGAGACCACTCCCCGGGGTGGAGGCTCCACGGGGAACGGCAGGGTGACGTTTCCACTGTCCGGTCCTGAGAGAACAGGGAGCAGGGAACTCTCACCGCCACTGGCGATGGTCGTGGAGACGGCGGCGGTGGCGGGGCGCCGGGTCCGCC
>NZ_BAAAMJ010000114.1:0-1249 GCF_039529215.1 Streptomyces sodiiphilus
ACACAGTGGACGCGAGCATCTGAGGACAAGCCCTCGGCCTATTAGTACCAGTCAACTCCACCCATTACTGAGCTTCCATATCTGGCCTATCAACCCCATCGTCTATAGGGAGCCTTAACCCCTCAAAGGGGGTGGGAGTCCTCATCTCGAAGCAGGCTTCCCGCTTAGATGCTTTCAGCGGTTATCCCTCCCGAACGTAGCCAACCAGCCATGCCCTTGGCAGGACAACTGGCACACCAGAGGTTCGTCCGTCCCGGTCCTCTCGTACTAGGGACAGCCCTTCTCAAGACTCCTACGCGCACAGCGGATAGGGACCGAACTGTCTCACGACGTTCTAAACCCAGCTCGCGTACCGCTTTAATGGGCGAACAGCCCAACCCTTGGGACCGACTCCAGCCCCAGGATGCGACGAGCCGACATCGAGGTGCCAAACCATCCCGTCGATACGGACTCTTGGGGAAGATCAGCCTGTTATCCCCGGGGTACCTTTTATCCGTTGAGCGACGGCGCTTCCACAAGCCACCGCCGGATCACTAGTCCCGACTTTCGTCCCTGCTCGACCCGTCAGTCTCACAGTCAAGCTCCCTTGTGCACTTACACTCAACACCTGATTACCAACCAGGCTGAGGGAACCTTTGGGCGCCTCCGTTACCCTTTAGGAGGCAACCGCCCCAGTTAAACTACCCACCAGACACTGTCCCTGATCCGGATCACGGACCCAGGTTAGACATCCAGCACGACCAGAGTGGTATTTCAACAACGACTCCACCCAGACTAGCGCCTGAGCTTCACAGTCTCCCACCTATCCTACACAAGCCGAACCGAACACCAATATCAAGCTATAGTAAAGGTCCCGGGGTCTTTCCGTCCTGCTGCGCGAAACGAGCATCTTTACTCGTAATGCAATTTCACCGGGCCTATGGTTGAGACAGTCAAGAAGTCGTTACGCCATTCGTGCAGGTCGGAACTTACCCGACAAGGAATTTCGCTACCTTAGGATGGTTATAGTTACCACCGCCGTTTACTGGCGCTTAAGTTCTCAGCTTCGCCGGCCCGAAAGCCGACTAACCGGTCCCCTTAACGTTCCAGCACCGGGCAGGCGTCAGTCCGTATACATCGCCTTACGGCTTCGCACGGACCTGTGTTTTTAGTAAACAGTCGCTTCTCGCTGGTCTCTGCGGCCACCCCCAGCTCAGAGAGCAAAGCCTCATCACCAGGAATGGCCCCCCTTCTCCCGAAGTTACGGGGG
>NZ_BAAAMJ010000115.1:0-1258 GCF_039529215.1 Streptomyces sodiiphilus
TCAGTTGACGGGCGGGTGGGCGTTGGCGAGGAGTTCCTGGAACTGTGCGGAGAACCAGTGGCCGGAGACGGGGGCGTCGGGGAGTGCTCCGGAGGGGCTGTTGCCGTTGCGGGGGTTGCCGTCGTAGGTGGGGTCGCACATGCGGTCGAAGCCCTTGCCCTCGTCGTTGGGGATCTCGCGGCTGGAGCCGTCGGACTCGCCCGGGGGCTTCATCCAGACGTAGGCGTGGATGCCGGAGGCGGGGGCTGCGGTGGGTCGTTCGCCCAGGCCGGCTCCGGCCTGGTTGCACCAGTTGCCGGAGTTGTAGCGCTTTTCGGCGCGGCTGCCGTCGACGTATTCGTCGACGCTGGTCTGCGGGCCGGGTCCGGTGGGCCGGTCGGGGCCGCCCCAGCCGTTGCGGGAGGTGTCGATGAGCATGCCGATGCTGTTGGGGAAGCCGGCGCGGACGAGTTCCTGGCGGAAGTCCTGGGCGAACTGGAGCTCACCGATGTAGTTGTTCCACTCGACCCAGCTGGATTCGCGGACCGAGGTGCCGTTGATGGTGTCGGTGATGCTGTAGTGGGGTTCTTCGAGGATGCTGTAGTTGGCGGTGTTGGTGATGAAGCCGTGGACGTCGGCGGGGCTGGCGCCGTTGGCGTTGGCGGCTTCGTAGAAGAGGTCGGCGGAGGCGGCGAAGTTGTCCTCCCAGCCGATCCAGCCGTGGTGGGCGGCGTCGATGTAGTTGTAGACGTTGGGGATGGCGCCCAGGGTGCCCAGGGCGTAGCCGACGCCGTTGACGTAGTTGCCGTTGGCGAGCATGACGTCGCACTCGGGGGTGGCGGTCTCGCGGCCGCCGACGTTGGTGACGAGGTTGGGCAGCGAGTCGATCTCGATGGTGGTGACGATCCTCAGGTCCGAGTACTTGGGGTCGGAGAGGATGTCGGCGATCGGGTCGATGTACTCGTGCTGGTAGCGGTCGATCTCCTCGGGGCCGAGCTCGCCGTTGGAGGCGAGGGCGGCGCAGTCACGGCCGGGGAGGTTGTAGATGACGACCTGGAACACGAACTCGTCGTGGTTCTGTGCCTGGACCAGGGCCCCGTCGAGGTGGTCGGCCAGGCCCATCACGCGGCCGGCGCCCTGTCCGGAGCCCTCGATCGCGGCGATCCGGTCCATCCACACACCGGTCGGCTCGTTCGCGATCGCGGAACCACCCGGCTCCGACGCCGCGTTCGCGGACCACTCCGGATTCACATACACGCCCGCACCCACATAGGGGTTG
>NZ_BAAAMJ010000116.1:0-1302 GCF_039529215.1 Streptomyces sodiiphilus
CATCGTGCCCATACCACCATCAGCCACCACCACCCGCGAGGCGAGGGCCTCACGGAGGGCCCGCACACGGGCGTCGTTCATCACAGTCTCCCCAGGTGGCAGGTCAGGCGGGCGGCGGAGCCGGGACCGTAGGAGTTCCGGGCACGGGCGATGAGAGACTCCGGATAGAGGCGGTACTCCTGGGTGCCGACGTAGTCGATCGCCGTCGCCGCCAGGACACTGCCGAGCTCCATCGCGGTGCGTTCGGGCAGCCCCCACTGGGTCGCTGCCAGAAAGCCGGCCCGGAACGCGTCTCCGACGCCGGTGGGATCCACCGCGGCCTCCACCGGGACGGCGTCGATGTCCACCTGCTCCCCGTCGGCCCGCCGCAGCGCGGCTCCGGCCGACCCCCGGGTGGTGATCCAGCCGCCGGTTCTCCGCAGGATCTCCCCGGCCGTCCAGCCGCTGCGTTCCCGCAGCAGCTCGGACTCGTACTCATTGGTGAACAGCCAGCGCGCGCCGGTCACCAGCTCCCGTACTTCTTCGCGCCCCAGGCGGGCCAGTTGCTGCGAGGGATCGGCGGCAAAAGGGATTCCCAGCTCGCGGCAGGTGTGGGTGTGCCGGAGCATGGCGTCGGGGTCGTCCGGGGAGACCAGCACCATGGCGAGCCCGCCGGCCCGCTCGATCACCTCGCGCAGGCAGATGTCCCGGGCCTCGGCCATGGCGCCGGCGTAGAAGGTGGCGATCTGGTTCTGGGCGCGGTCGGTGGTGCACACGAACCGGGCGGTGTGCCGGCTCTCGCTGACCAGCACCGAATCCGTGTCCACCCCGTTGTCCTTCAGGTGGAGGCGATACGGTTCGAAGTCACTGCCCACCGCCCCCACCAGAACGGGCTGCAGACCGAGCAGCCCGAGCCCGTAGCAGATGTTGGCTGCCACCCCGCCCCGGCGGATCTCCAGCCCGTCGGCGAGGAAGGAGAGCGACACGTTCTCCAGCCGGTCCGCCAGGAACTGGTCGGTGAACCGGCCGGGGAACGTCATCAGATGATCCGTGGCGATGGAACCCGTCACTGCGATGCGCATGAGGTCCGTCTCCTTCCGCACGTCGTGTCCGCGGGTCGATGGGGTGGGGGCGGGGCCGCCGGGCCGCCTGTCTCAGGCGCCCGCGGCGGTGCGCAGGGCGTCGGTGCGGTCGGTGCGTTCCCAGGTGAAGTCGGGCAGCTCACGGCCGAAGTGGCCGTAGGCCGCGGTCTGGGCGTAGATGGGGCGCAGCAGGTCCAGGTCACGGATGATGGCGGCCGGGCGCAGGTCGAAGACCTCGGTG
>NZ_BAAAMJ010000117.1:0-1437 GCF_039529215.1 Streptomyces sodiiphilus
CCGCTTCGATCTCGCCGAGTTCGATACGGAAACCACGGATCTTCACCTGGTCATCAGCACGGCCCAGGAACACCAGATCACCATCCCGGGTCCACCGCACCACATCCCCGGTCCGGTACATCCGCTCCCCCGGCCCTCCGAACGGACACGCCACGAACCGCTCCGCCGTCAGATCCACCCGCCCCGCATACCCCCGCGCGACACCGGCCCCCGCGATGTACAACTCCCCCGCCACCCCGGGCGCCACCGGCTCC
The DNA here is from genome assembly GCF_039529215.1 of Streptomyces sodiiphilus. NCBI lineage: Bacteria > Bacillati > Actinomycetota > Actinomycetes > Kitasatosporales > Streptomycetaceae > Streptomyces > Streptomyces sodiiphilus. Next base: position 255 of record NZ_BAAAMJ010000117.1, read on the forward strand.
AAACGCCCGTCCAGCACATACACCCGGGTATTCCACACCGGCTTCCCCAACGTCACCGGCCCACCCGAAACCCGCCAAGCCGTCGACCACACCGTCGTCTCCGTCGGCCCGTAAAGATTCGTCACCTCCCCCGCACGCTCCACCAACGCCCCGGCCAGCTCACCCGGCAGCGCCTCCCCACCCACCAGAACCCGCAAGCCCTCCAGCACCCCCGGCTCCCGCAACAACAACTCCTGCCACAACGCCGGCGTCGCCTGCATCACCGTCACCCCCGAACCAGCGATCAACTCCGCCACAGCCCCCGGATCCAGCACCACACCCTCAGGCCCCACCACCACAGCAGCACCCGACAACAACGGCACGAACACCTCAAGCCCCGCGATGTCGAACGACCACGTCGTCACCGCCAGCAAACGGTCCCCGCCCCCCATCGGAAACCACTCACACATCGCCGCCAGGAAATTCACCAAAGCCCGATGCTCAACCACCACACCCTTCGGACGCCCCGTCGAACCCGACGTATACAACACATACGCCGGATGCCCCCCGCACAACCGCCCCAGCCGCTCCCCATCCCCCAAATCCTCATCCGAGAACCCGGAAACCCGCTCCACCACACCCGGATCATCCAGCACCACACACCGGACCCCGGAATCCGGCAAACCCCCGGCCACCACCGAATCCGTCACCAACAACACCGGCCCCGCATCCCCCAGAACCATCCCCACCCGCTCCACAGGATGACCCGGATCCACCGGCACATACCCAGCACCACTCTTCAACACCGCCAGCATCGCCACCACCATCGCCTCCGAACGCGGCAACGCCAACGCCACCAAACGCTCCGGCCCCGCCCCCAACGACACCAGATACCGCGCCAGCCGATTCGCCCGCACATTCACCTCCCCATACGACAACTCCACCCCACCCGACACCACAGCCACCGCACCCGCACACTCAACCGCACGCGCCTCGAACAACACCGGCAACACCACATCCGGCACCTCACGAACCGTGTCGTTCCACCCCGACACCACCCGCTCACGCTCCACCCCCGACAACACATCCACACACCCGACCCGCACATCCGGATCCCCCACCACCTGCTCCAACAACCACCCCAACCGAGCCACCAACAACTCGGCCGACCCCACATCGAACACATCCGCACTGAACTCCAGGA
>NZ_BAAAMJ010000118.1:0-1721 GCF_039529215.1 Streptomyces sodiiphilus
CCAGCCGGAGCTGAGTCGGATGGCCTTCCACGCCTTTGACCTGACTTGGGACATGTTTCTTGATCGACTGTGAAGTCGTTTTGCTGACCTGCGGGTTCGCGATGGTCTGATGGCGAAGTTGCGCACTAATCCGGGCCCGTAGGCTGTGCGGGTGGCGCCGTACATCCGGACCGTGAAGACCGCCTCGGGGGCTCGGGCGGTGCAGATCGTGCACTCCTCGCGTCGTGGAGCGCGGGACATCGAGCACATCGGCTCCGCGCATGACGAGGCCGAGCTGGAGTTGCTCAAGGCTGCCGCCCGGCAGCGGCTGGCGGCCGGTCAGGGCGAGCTGGACCTGGGCCTGGACAACGCCGCAGCCGGGCAAGGTGGTCCTTTGCCGATCACCTCGGCACGGATGGGCCACCTGTGGGACGCCCTCGCGTGCGCCTATCGCCGCCTCGGGTTCGAGGAGGCCACCGGCGGCGATGAGGTGTTCCGGCACCTGGTACTGGCGCGGATCATCGAGCCGACCAGCAAGCTCGACTCCTTGCGAGTGCTGGAGGAGGTCGGCGTCGAGCCGGTCTCCTATCGCACCCTGACCCGTCGGCTGCCGCACTTCGCCACGGACGCCTGGCGCCAGGCCCTGTCCGCCGCGTGTGCCCGCCAGGCCGGCCTGGGGCCCGCCTCGCTGGTCCTCTACGACGTCTCCACCCTGTATTTCGAGACCGACGCCGGGGACGGCTTTCGCGAATCGGGCTTCTCCAAGGAGCGCCGCCTGGAGCCGCAGATCACCATCGGGCTGCTGACCGACGCGGCCGGGTTCCCGCTGATGGTCAACGCGTTCGAGGGCAACCGCGCGGAGACCACCACGATGCTGCCCTCGATCAGAGCGTTCATGGCCGCCCACCGACTGCCGGACGTCACGATCGTGGCCGACGCCGGCATGGTCTCCGAGTCGAACATGAAGGCCATCGAGGCCGAGGGGCTGTCGTTCATCCTCGGCGCGAAGGTCCCCAAGGTGCCCTACGTGATCGAACGCTGGCGCACCGCCCACCCCGACGAGGCCATCCCCGACGGGCACATCTTCACCCAGCCCTGGCCGACCGGCCCCGCGGGCGGGCGGCGTGACCAGGTCATCTACTACCAATACCGGGCCGATCGGGCCCGGCGCACCCTGCGCGGCATCGACGAGCAGGTCGCCAAGGCCGAGAAGGCGGTCGCGGGCCAGACGGCCGTCAAGCGCAACCGGTTCGTCAAGCTCACCGGCGGCACCCGCAGCATCAACCGGACCCTGGAGACCAAGGCCCGGGCCCTGGCCGGGATCAAGGGCTACGTCACCAACCTCCCCGAGGCCACCGCCGAGTTCGTCATCGCCGCCTACCACCGGCTCTTCCAGATCGAAAAGTCCTTCCGGATGTCCAAGAGCGACCTAGCGGCCCGCCCGATCTACCACCACAAACGCGATTCGATCGAGGCCCACCTGACCATCGTCTTCGCCGCCCTGGCCGTCTCCCGCTTCATCGAGGACACCACCAGCTGGTCGATCAAGAAGTTCGTCACCACCCTGCGCCGCTACCGCACCATCGAAATCCAGGCCAGCGGCCACACCATCACCGCCGCCGACCCCCTCCCCGACGAGGTCCGTACCATCCTCCACCAGATCCACCAACAGCAACGTGCGCACTAGATGGACCCAACTCGGGTCCCAAGTTCGAATCCTCGTGCCGCCGCAGGAGCGGAAG
>NZ_BAAAMJ010000119.1:0-1757 GCF_039529215.1 Streptomyces sodiiphilus
ACCTGACCAGCTCAAACTGAGGATGGAAAGAGCTCACTGACCGGCAGGTCCCTGTCGATCGTCGAACCCGCCTCGCCCTGCGCGAATCGTTCGGACGCCTGGAGCCGTAACTCCTTGCGAAACTGCTGACGTTCGGCGGTCAGCGCGCCTCCTTGTGGATACCGCATGTCCCAGGTGATACCGCACGCGCGACGAGCCGTCAGCCCCTCCGACACCACGGGTTCAATCTCAGTAGCGGGGAACCCCGACGTGATCACCGTCCTCCGCCCGCTGAAGAATCGAGGCTGAGCAAGCCCATGGGCCCTGCTTGATCGTTCTGCGTAAGAACAGAAAGGTCATTCAGGACCGCGGGCGGCATGCGTACAGGGCCGAGTTGTCCAGCACGAGGTAACGAAGTGTGAGGCCATGTCAGCAGCTCAGGCCGGTCCATCGCTGAAGTCCGAAGACCCAGAGAACTTCAGTAGGGAGAATCAGGTTTCGGCCAAGGGGCGAGCCCTGGATCGGAGTGCAGCCAGATCAGCGGGCGACTTGCGCAGACTGCCAACTCCAGGGAGTCCTCGAAGGTGAAACCAAGTTCCCATATCCAACCCATGCCAGCAGCAACCACCTGCCCTCTTGCTTCGACGAACACGCTTGAATAACTGAGCCATTCTCCGATAGGGAAATAGCTCCCACCTAGCGCACCTTCGACCTCTCTTGCTAGATCGCACTGTCCCGATCCGGCAGCGAAGGGGTCAAAATTGTAAGGCTCATCATTGTTGAAGTTCGGGCCAATTCTGTTGACCGGCTCAACTGAGAGCCCTCCCACTGCCGCGAGGATTTCCTTCGCCAATGGATGGGACCGGTACCCTTCTCTCTCCAATGGCTGCACCCATTGACTCGCATCAACGTTCTCTGCACTCCATCCGGCCGCAACTAGCGCGTGAAGTAGATTCTCGCTGAGCGAGTCGAAGTGAATCAGGGACATCAGTTGATCTCCAGGTCTTCCAGCAGTCGGACACAACGTCCGCAGGGGTGGGCCGGTTCAGCATTCCCGTCCGTATTCGATATCGGCATGGAGTTATTTCGTGTCTTTTTCGTTCGCGGCTCTATCGGCACGCGTCAACGCAATCCCGTGGGACATGCAGGGCCAACCATCAGTCGACACTCACGGCCGCTGATGAGCCGAGGCCAACACAGACCCGCCGTAAGTAATGAAGGAGTTCCCGAACTCGGCGAACTTTCGGGAGATTAGGTTTGTGTCCGACTTGCCGAGTAGCCACAGCATAAGAAATTCAATGCTACGAGCCTGGAAGACTTCCCACTCGCCATCGATGTTCTGAATGGCCATGGGCCAAACTGCAGAGTCCAGTTCCTTTCCGCGCGCCCACCAGTACAGATACTCGCCATCACCTGTACTCGCCCACGCAATGAGCCGATCAGTCTCTGATTCGAACCATGACGGCGTATCCTCTCCGGACTTCCAGAGGATACGCAATCCCTCCTCACGCTCGATCGCGCCAGAAGTTAGATCGTAGAGATCCCCATTACTGCGCGGAGCGTGAATCCAAATGTGACGGTCAAAGCTGCCACCTCCGAAGACTTCGATCATCTTGCGATAATCAGGCGGTGGCATGACGCCCAAGCCCTCGGCTACCGTTGCCCAGTTCACTTCAAACCGTTTCTCGGTGGCTGTTTGAGCCCATTGAGCAAGCTGTTCTACGGACACTTTCACTTAGTACTCCAGTTGCAGTTCGCTATCGCTGCTGGTCAGGAGC
>NZ_BAAAMJ010000120.1:0-2038 GCF_039529215.1 Streptomyces sodiiphilus
GCCGCGCAGCCGCTGGCGGGTGCGCGGATCACGGGTTCGCTGCACATGACGGTGCAGACGGCGGTGCTGATCGAGACGCTGGTGGCGCTGGGCGCCCGGGTGCGGTGGGCTTCGTGCAACATCTTCTCCACCCAGGATCACGCCGCGGCGGCGATGGCGGTGGCGGGGATCCCGGTGTTCGCCTGGAAGGGTGAGACGCTGGAGGAGTACTGGTGGTGCACGGAGCAGGCGCTGTCGTGGCCGGACAGTCCGTCGGGTGGTCCGAACATGATTCTGGACGACGGCGGGGACGCGACGATGCTGGTGCATCAGGGGGTGCAGTACGAGAAGGTGGGTGCGGCGCCTGATCCGGGGTCGGCGGAGAACGAGGAGCACCGGGTGGTGCTGGAGTTGCTGAACCGGTCGCTGGCCGCTGATGGGCGGAAGTGGACGAATGTGGCGTCGGAGATCCGTGGGGTGACGGAGGAGACGACGACGGGTGTGCACCGGTTGTACGAGATGTTCCGGGCGGGGGAGTTGTTGTTCCCGGCGGTGAATGTGAATGACGCGGTGACGAAGTCGAAGTTCGACAACCGGTACGGGTGCCGGCATTCGCTGGTGGACGGGATCAACCGGGCCACGGATGTGTTGATCGGTGGCAAGGTCGCGGTGGTGTGCGGTTACGGGGATGTGGGGAAGGGGTGTGCGGAGTCGCTGCGGGGGCAGGGCGCGCGGGTGATCGTGACGGAGATCGATCCGATCTGTGCGCTGCAGGCGGCGATGGACGGGTACCAGGTGGCACGTCTTGAGGATGTGGTGGGGACGGCCGACATCTTCATCACCGCGACGGGCAACAAGGATGTGATCACGGCCGCGCACATGCGGGGGATGAAGCATCAGGCGATCGTGGGGAACATCGGTCATTTCGACAATGAGATCGACATGGCGGGGCTGGCGGCGTTGGAGGGTGTGGTGCGGGATGAGGTGAAGCCGCAGGTGCACACGTGGCGGTTCCCGGAGGGGCACAGCATCATCGTGCTGTCGGAGGGGCGGCTGCTGAATCTGGGGAATGCGACGGGGCATCCGTCGTTCGTGATGTCGAACAGTTTCGCGAATCAGACGATCGCGCAGATCGAGCTGTTCACGCGGACGCAGGAGTATCCGGTCGGGGTGCATGTGCTGCCCAAGCACCTGGACGAGAAGGTCGCCCGGCTGCATCTGGAGGCACTGGGAGCCCGGCTGACCGAGCTCACCCCGGAACAGGCCTCCTACATCGGCGTCTCGGTGGAAGGCCCCTACAAGCCCGACCACTACCGGTACTGAGGCGGTGACGGTGACCATGTCTGGTTCCACCGTGGACACGCACCTGCCCACCAGGCTGCTGCACACCGAGCACGCGACCCTGCTGCCCCTGCTGCGGAAGTCTCCCGAACGCCGGTTCACCCTCCGCACGGCCTGCCCGGGATGGACGGTACGGGATGTTCTCGCGCACTGCGCCGGCGCGCTGACCCGCATCGTGGAGGACCGGTACGAGGAGGGGTTCACTCCTCGGGCGAACGCCGCCGACGTGGCGCACCGCCGCGAGTGGCCGCTGAGCCGCGTTCTCGACGAGCTGGAACGGGGCTTCCTCGAAGCCGGCCCGGCCATCGCCAAGGCCGGCGGTGAGCTGGACGTGATCGCCCTGGGCGAGTGGGTGCACGCCGGCGATGTCCGGGACGCCTTCGGGGTCCCGGGGGCCTACGGCGGGGAGAGCGTGTGGGACGCGCTGGCGATCCTCGCCGAGGCCAGCCGGACCCGTGGCACGCCCCGCGTGTACGCCGAACTCCCGCAGCGCAACGGGCCGCTGGTGCTCGGCCGGGTCGTGGAGGACCGCCCTCCCGGCCGGCTCCGCTGCGGCCCCGAGGTGCTGATCCGGCTCTACTCCGGCCGTCCGGTGGTCGGCACGCGTTATGCCCTGTCCGGGGCCGAGGAGAGCGAGCTCGTCATCTATCGCTGACAGCGGTCCCCCGCCGGGGCGGCGGCGGAAGCGCGGGAGAGGCCGGCCGGAGCACTCCGGCCG
>NZ_BAAAMJ010000121.1:0-2259 GCF_039529215.1 Streptomyces sodiiphilus
AAACCGGACTGCAACGGGGACAACGGCCACACAGCTTCGTACTCCGATGCCTGCGCTGCGAGAGAGTCCCGCTCACCGCTGTCGAGTGCCACATGCGGGGTAACGGAGGCGCGGTCAGCGCTCCCGGAGGAGGAAGAGCCGAGTACGCGGACGTGGTGGGCCAGTTCGGCCACAGTACTGTGACGGAACACCTCGCGGGACGTGAACTCCAGGCCGGCCTGCCGAGCGCGTACCGAGAGCCGTATGGAGGTGATGGAATCCCCACCCAGGGAGAAGAAACCGTCGTCGATTCCCACCCGGTCCACCTCCAGCACTTCGGCGAAGACCGAGCAGAGTTTCTCCTCCAGTGCGTTGCGCGGCTCTCTTCCCACCGGTACCCCGTTGAACTCGGGAGCCGGCAGAGCACTCCGGTCCAGCTTGCCGTTGGGAGTGAGAGGAAGTGCTTCCATCGGAACGAACGCCGTTGGAACCATGTAGTCCGGCAACGTCGCTGACAGGTGTGAGCGCAACAGCTCGGGCTCGGGCTGTTCCGCGCCGGACGTCGTAACCACATAGGCCACCAGCCGAACCGGCCCCGGGCCGTCCCGGCGCGCCAGCACCGCAGCCTGCCGCACCGCTGGGTGCGCATCGAGCCGGGACTCGATCTCGCCCGGCTCGATACGGAAACCGAGCACCTTCATCTGCTGATCCACCCGGCTCAGGTACTCCAGGTCACCCCCCTGGTTCCAGCGCACCAGGTCGCCCGTGCGATACATCCGTCCGCCCGGGGCCCCGAACGGATCGGCGACGAAGCGCTCGGCTGTCAGCCCGGGGCGCCCCGCGTACCCCCGCGTGACTCCCGCACCGCTGATATAGAGTTCCCCCGCCACGCCGGGCGGAACGGGACGCAGCGCCGCGTCCAGCACATAGGCCCGGGTGTTCCACACCGGCCGCCCGATTACGGGCGGGCCTCCGTCGACCGGGGCCATCGTGGACCAAACGGTCGTCTCCGTCGGCCCGTACAGGTTCACCACTCCGCCCTCGCACAGCTCCGCGAGGGTCGTCGCCAGCCGTTCCGGCAGCGCCTCGCCACCTGTCAGGGCCCGCAGATTCCGCAACCCGTCCGGCACGGCACTCACCAGTTCCTGCCAGAGCGAGGGGGTAGCCTGCATCATGGTCACCCCGGAGCGCACCACCTCCGCTGCCAGAGCTTCCGGGTCCCGCACCATGTCGCCGTCGGCCAGCACGAGGCTGCCCCCGGCGAGCAACGGCGTGAACAGCTCAAGGGCGGCGATGTCGAAGGCGATCGTGGTCACAGCGAGCATGCGGTCCGCCGAGGTCACCGGCACTCCGTCGGCCACCGCCAGAAGAAGGTTGAGCAACGCCGTGCGAGGCACGACCACGCCTTTGGGGCGGCCTGTGGATCCCGACGTGTAGATCACATAGGCCGGATGGGCACCCGCAACAGCGCCCGCGCGCTCCGCATCGGACAACCCGGCCGCCGGGGTGTCCGCCAGCTCCCGCACAGTCTCTGGAGCGTCCAGAAGCAACCGCTCCACTCCAGTGCGGGGCACGGCGTTCGATGTCTCCCGCACCGTGACAAGCAGCGCCGGCCGGGCGTCCTCCAGCATGTAGCGCAGTCGGTCCTCGGGGTAGTCCGAGTCCAGCGGAACATACCCCGCGCCTGATTTGAGCACTGCCAACAGCGTCACCAGCAGATCGGCGGAACGCGGCACAGCGACGGCGACCAGCTTCTCAGGGCCCGCGCCTCGCACCACCAGGGCGCGGGCCAGCCGGTTCGACCGCTCGTCCAGCTCGGTGTAGGACAGCTCGCGACCCTGGCAAAGGACCGCCGGCCGCGTCGGGAACCGGGCCGCACTGGCCTCGAACAGTCCGGTCACATCAGAACCCGGTATCTCTCGCTCCGTATCGTTCCACGCGTGGACGAGTTCGTGCCGCTCCTTCGCGGTGAGCAGGTCCACTTGTCCCACAACCGTTCCGGGAGAGCCGACCACGGTGTCGAGCAAGTGGCGCAGCCTGACGCCCAGCTGCTCGACGGCAGACCGGCTGAAGAGCTCGGGCCGATAGCTCAGATGGAGTTGAAGCTCCTCGCCGGGAACCACGGTCAGACTGAGCGGATAGTGCATGACGCCCGTCGCGCTGCTGTCCTCCCGGACGGTGATCTCCAGTTCGGTTGATGGGTCGCCGATCCCGACGGAGCCGGAAGGATCGGAGGGGAGATTCTCGAAGACGGTGGTGGTGTCGAAAAGCTGAGGGTGT
>NZ_BAAAMJ010000122.1:0-2292 GCF_039529215.1 Streptomyces sodiiphilus
GGAGATCGCCGAGGTCATCGCCCGCACCGGCATCGAGGTGATCCTCGACCGGCTCCCGGACGTCGACCTCGCCGTGCCCGCGCAGGCGCTCCGGCGCAGGCCGTCCCCCTGGCTGCGGGGGATGTCGGCGCTGCCGGTGCACTTCACCCCGACCCCTGCTCTAGGAGGCTCCAGATGAACTGTCCCGTGACGTCCCAGGACCGGGCCGCGTCCGGCCGGATAGCCCTCGACCCGCTCGTCCAGGACCTGGACGGCGAAGGGGCCAGGCTGCTGGCCGCGGGCCCGATCGCCGCCGTGGAGCTGCCCGGCGGTGTCCCGGTCTGGGCCGTCACGCACCACGCCGAGGCCCGCAAGCTGATGACGGACCCGCGCCTGGTGAAGGACATCAACCGGTGGAGCCTCTGGCAGCGCGGCGAGATCCCGGCCGACTGGCCGCTGATCGGGCTGGCCAACCCCGGCCGCTCGATGCTCACCGTGGACGGCGCCGAGCACCGGCGGCTGCGCGCCAAGGTGGCCCAGGCCCTCACCCCGCGCCGGGTGGAGCGGCTGCGCCCGGGCATCGAACAGGTCACCGCCCGGCTGCTGGACGACCTCGCCGAGGCCGGCAAGGACGGCGGCCCGGTGGACCTCAAGGCCGTCTTCGCCTACCCGCTGCCGATGACCGTCGTCAGCGAACTCATGGGCATCGACGCGTCCGACCACCCCCGCCTGCAGGCGCTGTACGACAAGTTCTTCAGCACCCAGACCCCGCCCGAGGAGGTTCCGGCGATGCTGGCGGACCTCGCCGCCTTCTTCACCGGCGTGGTCGCGGCCAGGCGGGAGAACCCCGGGGACGACCTGACCAGCGCGCTGATCAACGCCGACGAGGGCGGCGAGCGGCTCACCGACGAGGAGCTGGTCAACACCCTCCAGCTGATGATCGCCGCCGGGCACGAGACGACCATCAGCCTCATCGTCAACGCCGTGCGCGCCCTGAGCAACCACCCCGACCAGCTCGCGATGGTCCTCCGCGGCGAGGTCTCCTGGGAGACCGTCATCGAGGAGACGCTGCGCTGGTGCTCCCCCACCTCGCACGTCCTCGTCCGGTTCGCCACCGAGGACATCGAGATCGGCGGCACCGTCATTCCCGAGGGCGACGCACTGATCACCTCCTATGTCGCCATCGGCCGGGACGAGAAGCAGCACGGCCCGGACGCCGGGACGTTCGACATCACCCGCGAGACACCGATCCGGCACATGTCCTTCGGGCACGGTCCGCACGTGTGCCCCGGGGCCCCGCTGTCCCGGCTGGAGGCGGGCATCGCGCTGCCGGCCCTGTACGAGCGCTTCCCCCGGCTGGCGCTCGCGGTGCCCGACGAGAAGCTGCGCAACAAGCCGGCCGTCACCCAGAACGACCTGTACGAACTGCCCGTTCTGCTGTCCGGCGACACCGGCCGCTGAGCGTCCCCTTCTCCCTCACCCGCACCGGAGTCCCCCGTGAACCGCTCCACCTCCCCCGGGCCCGCCACCGCGGGCAGACCCGGCGGCTGTCCGTTGGCTCCGGAGAGCGCCGTCCCGCTGGCCGGGGAGCGGTTCCGGGCCGACCCGGCCGTGCTCTACCGCGATCTGCGGAACGAGCACGGCCCGGTCGTGCCGGTGCTGCTCATCGGCGATCTGCCGGCCTGGCTGGTCCTCGGCTATCGCGAGCTGCACCACGTCACCAGCGACCCGGCGCTCTTCAGCCGGGACGCCCGGCTGTGGAACCAGTGGGAGGCCGTCCCGCCGGACTGGCCGCTGCTGCCGATGATCGGCCGCGGCGACGAGCAGTCCATCTACTGGTCGGTCGGGGAGGCGCACCGGCGGCACGCCGTCATGGTGAACGACGCCCTGGAGAGCGTCGACCCGTTCGAGCTGCGACGGCACGCCGAGACGCTGGCCGACGAGCTGATCGACCGGTTCTGCGGCCGGGGACGGGCGGATCTCGTCAGCCAGTACGCCATGCAGCTGCCGGTGCTGGTGCTGGCCCGGATCTTCGGCTTCCCCGACTCCGAGGGCCACCCGTTGATGCAGGCCATGAACGCGCTGGCCGACGGCGGCGCGGACGCCAACGCCGCACAGCAGCGGTTCGCGGCGGCCATCGCACGGCTGGTGGCGGCCAAGCGGGAACGCCCGGGCGCCGACGTGGCCTCCCGGATGCTGGCGCACCCGGGGTTCACCGACACCGAGTACGTGTACGACCTCATGGCACTCACCGCGGCCGGACACCTTCCCACGGCGGACTGGATCGGCAACTCGCTGCGGCTGATGCTCACC
>NZ_BAAAMJ010000123.1:0-2548 GCF_039529215.1 Streptomyces sodiiphilus
ATCTCACCCGTGACCAGCAGTTACGGGACAGCCCTTAGGTGAGGGCGTTGCCGCGGGTGTCGACGACGTAGTCGAGGTTCCACCGCCATGCCTGCTGACACCAGGCGTCCTTGACGGTCGCCGAGTAGCACGGGTCTGCGGGGTCGTTGCCGAAGACGGGAACGGTCCAGGTCGAGTCGGTCACCGCCGCACCGGAGGTCCAGCCGGGAAGCCGGTGGTAACCGAAGTGGTACTGGACACCCGCGGGTGTCGTCACCCGCCAGTACTCGTTGTCGTTGTCCCCGTTCGCGCGCGCCTGGTCCTTGAGCAGCTCGACCTTGGTGCCGTCGTCGTTCCTCAGCTTCCAGGTGTTGCTGCCGGCCGGGACGAGTTCACTGGCGCTGCCGTTGAAGGAGATGAAGGCGTTGTCGTAGTCCCAGCACAGGTCGCCGATCTTCTGCCCGTCGGCGTTCTCGACGTCGTCATAGGCGCAGGCCTTGTACTTGCGCTCGATGTATCCGGGCCACAGGTCGAAGCCGTCCCCGGCCCAGGAGCCCTGGTTGTTGGTCCCTCCGGTGCGGCCGTCGATACCCCCGGAGGAGTACGACAGGCCGACGTTCGGCTTCAGCCCGCCGGGCACTTCCGGGACGGGCATCTCGTGCGACCAGGTGAAGTCACCGGTGTTGAGGTCGGTCTCCCACGTCGCCGAGGGCGCGAGGTCGGTGGCCTTGTAGTCACCGGTCTCGCTCCCGGAACCGGCAGTGACGGCCAGCACCACCGGCCGGCCGGAGGCCAGCTGCACACCTTCCGCCGTCAGTACCCGGCGCTCGGTGTCGTTTCCGGCGTCAATGCGGCCCCGTTCCCGGCACTCCGGTTTCTCGGGAGTGTCCAGGGCGCATGCCGGGAGTCCCACCAGGGTGAGCCTGGAGGCGTAGCTTCCGCCGAACAGTCCGGCGAAGCCGGAGTAGTCGAGCGTGACGTCGGCGTGTGTCTCCGCGGCCCGGAGCACGCCCGGCTGTTCCGGTTCCCGTGCGGTGACGGCGATGACCGGGCCGTCCGCGCCCAGGGCAGCGCCGGCCTTCTCGTCCAGGAGCTCGACGTCGGCGGTCACGGCCCGGCCGTCGCCGGTGAGGGAAACGGGCAGCTCGCCGGCCGCGGCCGGCAGGGTGACGGCCGAAGCGGCAGGCAGCACGACCTCCGCCGTGCCGGGCTTGGGCCACGTGGCCTGCGGCTCCCCCGGCTCGGGGCCCTCGTCGGTCTTTCGATCCTTGACCCTCAGACCTTCCCGGCCCTCGACCGGTTCCTCGGCCTGCGGCAGGTCGGGGCGGCCGCTGTCGGCGACGGCCGGTGGCATTGCCGCCGTCTGCAACAGCGTGGCCACCACCATCACCGACAGCCCGAGGCTCAGTCCTGTCCGCAGATGCCTGCTCGTGCGCCGTGCTCTGCCTGTGCCGCTCATGTGCGCCTTCATCCTCATGACCACGCCAGCCCGACCAGCACGACTGACAAGCTGAAAGAACTCGAACCCGCCGAAGGCGGGAGCGGTGCGTCTCCGAACCTGCGGAGACGCACCGCTCCCGCGTGGGCGTCAGGGAACCGTGGTGGGGGCGCCGGAGACACCCTGCGACAAGTAGTCGACCTGCCTGCTGGTCAACGCACCCTGGAAGAACCACAGATCATCGATGGCTCCGGGCCAGTGCTCGCCCCACGCCCCAGCGGACCGCGAACGCCCCACCTGCAGTGAATGCGTGGCCTGGAAGGTGTGCACGTTCTCCGCCCAGGAGGCTCCCCCCGCGCAGTCCGGCTCCGACTCGTCCGCGCAGACCACTTCTTCGAGCTGCCCGTTCAGGTAGAGCAGGACTTCCTTGGCGAAGCCGTCGTGGACGACCGCCACGTGCGTCCACGACGCGGCGTGGTGCGGAGTCTGGCTGCGGACCCGTGTCACCTGCGCCCCCACCGTGTCCTGGTCGGGCAACGCCACCTGCCACTCACCCCAGCCGGGGTCGTCCGGATCCGGGACGTACCGCACCGCGAAGGCACTCTCCGATGCTCCCGACGCACTGACCAGGGAGGCAGGCTCCTCCAGCGCCCCGACACCCTGCGCCCACCCGGCGACGGTGAAGCTCGCCGAGGTGTCGGCCGGTACCGTCGGCGCCGCCGCGTAGCCGGTGGAACCGTCCAGCTCAAGGGCGTGGAGGTCAACCCGGCCCATGTACTCCCCGATGCCCGCACCACCGTGCAGGTCGAGGGCATTGCCCTCCAGGGAGGAGTCCGGGGTCGACGAACCGCCCTCCTCGAACTGCCAGCGCCCCTTCACGATCGGGGACTGCTGGAACAGCTGCCCCACCTCGTATTCGGTCACGACACGCTCGAAGAGCCGGACGTCGGATATCTGTCCCGGGAAGAACCGCCGGACTTCTCCCGAGCGGGCTGTCGCACCTATCTGCAGCTGACGATCGGCGTACCAGGAGCCGGACCAATCGACGGATTCAACGAACCTGCCGTTCACGTAGAGACTCAAAGTCTTTGCGACAGTGAGCTCTTTCCATCCTCAGTTTGAGCTGGTCAG
>NZ_BAAAMJ010000124.1:0-2882 GCF_039529215.1 Streptomyces sodiiphilus
TCCACAACCTCACCACCACCAACCACCACACCTACTATGCACTGGCAGGCGCCACACCAGTCCTGGTTCACAACTGCAGCCTTTCTGCGCGAGCGAGCGAGATTCACGCCGCTGAGCCGGACGAATTTATTCGCAACAACGTGAGCACTGTAGCTGCAGTTCGGGCGGAGACCCCTCACGGCCCGATCAACGTCATTGCAGGATCTGGTGACGGTCTGACGCCCGCACAGATATCCGCTATCGGCAAAGGTGAGATCGCCGCCGACAATATTCCAGGTACCCACGCAGAGCAGAACGCCCTACTTTTCATCAATAAAATGAGCTGGGCCCCCCAGGCGGGAGGCGCCTCTCGTAATGTATGTCTGGGTGTGTGTGCACCGCTCATCCGAGGCACCGGCGGTAGGATGATGGGTCAGGTGTATCCCGGAAACGGTAAGAAGACAACTCGCCAGAGGAGTTTTGTGTGGTAGTCGATGAGGCGGTTGCGGCCGCGATCCGAGGGCAGTCGTACGTGCAGGTTTCGGCCTTCGTGGCGAGCTGTGCGGAGCGGATGGTGCAGATCTTCACCGGGTTGTGTGGCGGTGACCCCACGCGGAGTAGCGATGTCGATTTTGCCGTCCACGCCGCAGGGGATCTTTGGGAATCTGGAATTCCGAGTGCTTCATTTCGAAGCCATGTGGAGACCCTGGAAGGATTCCAAGAGCTGAAGCCATCCGACGAGGATATTGTCGAGGTATCTGAAATTTACGCCTTCTACGCGGTTCTTGCACTGCGTTATGCAAGCCTCTATCGGTCCAGCTCCGATTCCGAGGATGCGCTAAAATGTGCACACGCCTGTCTGTCTGCGATGGGGCAGCTGGATCAGAACCTCCCAGGGGCAAAATTCTTCGCCCAGGAGGCTGAATCCCAGCTACATGCACTTTCCGCGCCCCCTCTAGAGAACTTGAACTCGGGTAACCTTTCACAGCTCAGGGAGCGCGACCGTGCTGTTGGCCGGGAGCGCCTAGCGGCGATTCAAAGTCGATTGGCCAGCTGATGGACTCGATTCTTCAGTGAGCGACTCTGTCGGGGATCTTGAGCGTGACCTCATTTGCCTTGTCGCCACCAGCATTCCCAGGTCAGACCGCGGGTGTTGAGGTACTGCTGGAAGGTCTGGGGTGCGCGAGGGCGGTGGGGGTGTCGGGTTGTGCGTGAGGCGAGGCGTTCGATGTTGATCGCGATGCCGGTCACGATGTGCTGCACGTGTGTCTTGCGGATGCCGTGGTAGCGGCTGCGTCGGGCCTGGTGTCCGTTGATGAACTCGCAGATGGTGCCTTCGACGCCGGACCGGGTGGCGTAGAGCCGTTTCCACTGGGTGTCTTGCTGGTCTGTGCGGTTCCGGGCCTGGAGCTCGTGGAGGGGGCGGGGGAGGAAGTTCACGGTGCGGGCAGCGGTGCCGCGGGTGCAGGCAGACCGGTCGGGGCACGGGTCGCACTGGTGCGGGTGGAACCGGGCCACGGTGTAGGGAGCCATGGCCGGTGGCTCGAGCCAGATGTGGCTGGTCTCGCCGTTCGGGCAGGTGACCTGGCGCTGGTCGAAGTCGATGGAGAAGCCGTCCCGGGTGAAGCCGGACTGTTCCTTGCTCTGCCATGCGCCGCTGGCTTTCACGGGGCCGAGGAGTTCGACGCCGTGGTCGCGGAAGGAGCGGTGCAGCAGCGCCACGGAGAGGTAGCCGCCGTCGAGCAGGTGCTGCCGGGGCAGCAGCCGGCGGTGGCGGAGCCGGGTGTGGATGCCGGGCAGGGCCTCGGTGTCCCGGGTCGGCCTAGTGGTGGCGATGTCCGTGATCAGGTTGGCCTGCGCATCGTCGGTCTCGCAGGTCTCGGTGACATGGACGAGGTAGCCGCTCCAGCGGGTATTGCCCCTCATCGCCCGGCGGGCTTCGCAGTCGTAGGGCGTGACGATCCGCAGGGCCCCTTTGGGCTGTCCGTCCTTCTCGGTGCGCGGACGTAACCTGTCACAGGCGTCGAGGAGGAAGTTCTGCACCACGATCTGCCGCAGCGCTTCCGCGCGAGCACCGCGCTGGTGAGGCGGCAGGCGTTCCAGGAGTCTGCGGGCGTCTGCTCCTGCCTGTTTGAGCCGGGTAACGGGGTGAGTTGGCTGGCTGGGAAGCCGCACCGGGCGCCCGTCGGGTGGCCCACTCGGCATCCACCAGCCCGTCCAGGACCTCGGGTGCCCGCTGGGCGGTTTCCTCCAACGCCGCGCGTACTGCTTCCAGGACCAGCTCCAGACGGGTGAGGTCCCGCGCGGCAGCCAGGACCTGAGTCGAGTCACTGCGCTGTCTGCCGCGCTCGGTGACCATGCCGGCCGCCCGCATCCGCGCCAGCGACAGGGAGAGCAGCTGGTCCGCGCGATCGTCCTCGCACAGACGATCACGGAAGTCGGTCAGCACGCTGTGGTGGAATCCCGGGTCGTCCAGCTCCAGAGCCAGGGCGTACGTGAAGTCGATCCGGCACCGCACCGCCTCGGCCGCCTGCCGGTCGGAGAGGTTCAGTAAGAACTGAAGGACATAGACCGTGGCGAGCTGGGCCGGCGAGAGTCCGGGGCGGCCGTCGCGCGGGTACCAGGAGGCGAAGTCCCTGTCGTCCCAGAGCCCGTCGAGGTGATCACGTACCCACATCGCCGTGGTGCCGCGGGGGTTGCTGGCCCGCGCTATCCGAGCTGTGAGCTCGGGAACTGCTACACCGGACCGGGGACGAACAGACACTGATCACCTCAAGTGGACGGAACCATGCAGGACCGTCCGTAGTGTTCCAAGCGCCGACAGCCCCTGTCCCGCGAACTCCAAGATCCCCGACAGAGTCGCTCAAAGCCAACCCGAAAGCCTCCACCGCCACCAGCCGCTC
>NZ_BAAAMJ010000125.1:0-2964 GCF_039529215.1 Streptomyces sodiiphilus
CACCGGGCACCCGCCCGGTGCCGGCGCGCGGCCCCGTAGGGTCGCTCCCATGCCCCGTGGCCGTTACTCCCTGCACGACCCGCACGACCGCGCCCCGCTCGGCGAGGAGCACTTCCGCTGCGCTCCGGGCAGCTCCGGATGGCGGTACGTGTCCGAGGTCACCGACCCGTCCGGCCGGACCGTACAGACCTGGGACCTGGCGATCGACGATCTGGGACGGCCGCTGCGGCTGGAGGCGCGGGCCGGCGGGTGGCAGGTCCGGGGCGCGGCCATGGACGGTGTCACCTGGGTGCGCACCGATCCGGCGGGCGAGCAGGCGCAGCCCGGCAACGCCGCCGCCCACGCGTTCACCGGCCCCTCCCCGGCGTTCCTGGTCGCCACCGCCCGGCTGCTGGCCCTGTGCCGCGAAAAGCCCGGCGCCCGGGTCCGGCTGGTCGCCCTGACCGCTCCCGTGCTGGCGCCCCGCACGCTGGACCAGGCATGGACGCTGCTCGGCACCGAGACGCACGACACCGACAGCGGACCGCTGCACGTGGACACCTACCGGGTCGACGACCAGGAGACCGGTGAGCGGCAGACCGTCCATCTGGCGGGAGACGTGGTGCTGGCCGCACCGGGGATCGAGCTGGAGGAGCTGGAGTCGCCGCCGTCCGTTCTCAGGACGGCGGAGTGAACCCTCCGCCGGACTGCGGAGAGCGGCCGCCCGCACCGGGCGGCTCCGCCGGAGGAGCGGGGGGGACGGCCGAGGTTTGAGCAGGCGGGGCGCCGTGCGGCGGCGGCGTCGCACGGTCCGGCACCGCCGGAGCACCACCGGGAACGGGAGGCGGAGGCCCCGGGCGCACGGCAGGTGCGGGACCGGACTGTGCGGGGGGCGGACCGTACGGCGCGGCCGGAGCGGTCATGGGCCCGGCAGGGCCGCCCCGGTGCGGAGGGCCGAACGTCCGCTCCGCGGCGCGGCGCTGCCGCTCCGCGGCCACGGCCGTCAGGTAGGCGGCCGGGTGCATGTCGGGGGGCACGGGAGTGCCGGTGCGCTCGGAGACATCGGCGGCCAGCTTCACCGCCATCGACCAGCCGACCTGGGGGTCGAGCTGCCGCATCCGGCTCAGATACTGGCGGACGGCCAGCCACAGTCCGTCCGGCACCCGGGAGAGATCCAGTTGCGCGAAGTGCGCCGCCAGCCAGGGCGGTGGCGGCGGCAGCGGGGCCGTCCGGGTGACGGGGATGCGCTCCCGCACCACCAGGGTCCCGGCGAAGACATCGCCCAGCCGGCGTCCCCGCTCGGATATGAGGGAGGAGACACAGGCGACGAAACCGACGGTCACCAGGATCTCCACGAAGCCGATCAGCCCGCGGACCAGTGCGTGCCGGAACCGGATCGGCCCCCCGTCCTCGCGCACCACGCGCAGGCCGGTCGCCAGCTTGCCCAGCGAACGGCCCTGGCTGAGCGTCTCCACGGCGACGGGCGCCCCGATCACGATCAGCAGCACGAGAGCCACCTGGACCGCCGCGGCGGTGGCGGTTCCCAGCGGCAGCACCGTGCTCACCAGGAGGAGGGAGAGCACCAGATAGCCGCCGACGTACACCAGCAGATCCAGGGCGATGCCGACGGCCCGGCTCGGCAGTTTGGCGGGCTGCAGCCCGAGCACCACCGCGTCTCCCGTGACCAGATGACTCATCCGGTTCTTCTCCTTCTGCGGTGGGTCGCCGTCGCCGAATCTGCTGCCCGCACGGTCCAGTCTGCCGTGCGAAGGAATCCGGTACAGCCCCGCCCCGGGACTGCCGCATCTGAGAAGGTCTTCTTATGGATCTCGACGTGTTCGTCGCCGCGCACCGGGCCGAATGGGAGCGGCTCGACCAGCTGCTGCGCCGCCGAAGGCACCTCACGGGTGCCGAGACGGACGAGCTGGTCACGCTCTACCAGCGGACCGCCACGCATCTGTCACAGGTGCAGGCCTCGGCTCCGGACCCGGCACTGACCAGTAGGCTGACCACCCTGGTGGCCAGGGCGCGCAGTGCGGTGGTCGGAGCCCGCAAGTCGACCTGGCGCGATGCCGCGCACTTCTTCACCGCGGGGTTCCCGGCGGCCTGTTACCGCACCCGCTACTGGTGGGTGCCGACCGGCATCGTCTTCACGCTGCTGGTGGCGGTGATCGGCTGGTGGATCGCCGGGAACCCGGAGGTGCAGGGGGCCATCGCGGCCCCGGAGGAGGTCCGGGAGATGACCAGGGAGGGAGGCGCCTACGAGACGTACTACACCGAGAGTCCCGCGGCCGCCTTCTCCGCCCAGGTGTGGACGAACAACGCGCAGGTCGCCGCGATCTCGCTGGCCTTCGGCGCGCTCCTGGGCATCCCGGTGGTGTGGGTTCTGCTGATGAACGCGGTCAACGTCGGGGTCGGCGTCGGTCTGATGGCGGCGGCCGGACGGCTCGACGTCTTCATGGGCCTGATCCTGCCGCACGGCCTGTTGGAGCTCACGGCGGTCTTCGTCGCGGCCGGGGTGGGCCTGCGGCTGGGCTGGACCGTGATCGACCCGGGCCGGCGGACCCGGCGGGCGGCGCTGGCACAGGAGGGGCGGGCGGCGATCGGCATGGCCATCGGCCTGGCCGCGGTGCTGTTCGTCTCCGGTCTGATCGAGGGCTTCGTGACGCCGTCCGGCCTGCCCACCTGGGGCCGCATCACGATCGGAATCGTGGCCGAGGCCGCGTTCCTGGTGTACGTGTTCGTGGTGGGACGCCGTGCGTACCTGGCCGGTGAGACCGGTGACATCGTGGAGGCCGACCGCGCGGCGGAGGCCCCGGTGGCCGCGTGAGACATCCGGTCCCGGGCCGGGGAGGAAGCCTGCCCGGCTTCCTGGTCTCCGGGGGTTGACACGGACGCCCGGGGTGCGTAATGTCTTCCAAGCTGCCCGGCAACGGGGAGCGCTCTGCCGCCTTTGTGCGGCACCCACTATGGATGACCGAAACC
>NZ_BAAAMJ010000126.1:0-3079 GCF_039529215.1 Streptomyces sodiiphilus
AACGACTGGCCGCAATCACCACATGAGACATCCTCTTAGTCGTCGAAACAGCGTCCGTCGTTCGGTGATTGAATACCCAGCGGTCGAGGGCAGCCGAGTAATACAGTTCGAAATCTGGCAGCTCTGTGCCACGTTGACTGACGATGATGGCCGCTTCGTCAGGCACCTCGTCGAGCTTCACCCACGCCGAAACAGTGTGACCTCGACGGGTGTCGAATATGGACGCCTCACCCAAGGCGTGCGCGTCAGTTCCGTTGAGGTGCAGGGCAGTCGTACCCTTGTGTCCTGCCACGCCGAGGGCGGCTTCGCCTCGAAGGTGGAGCGATCGCGCCGGGCTGCTCCCCGCTGCTTCACTGCTTCCTTCCGCATCGCTCAGGGTCCAGATGGCTCTTTCGGGCTGTCCCGCCCTGACGCGGAACTGGTGGGTGGTGACTTCGGAAACGTTGCCGGCCTGATCAACCGTCTGAGCTGTCACGAAGTGCAGGCCCGGTTTCTCGGGCAGCACTTTGATCGTCCGCGGCGCACCACCAGTCGTGGTGATCTGGTTCTGGGGTGATGGATCACCGTTGATCCCGTAACGGTAACGGTTCACATCGGTGTCCGCTGCCTGCAGCGTGAAGTCGCCGTACTGCCCCACCCCGTCATGCCAGGGGTCTTCCGGATCAGAGGGATCCGAGGCCGGATAGTGACTCGATCCGATACTTGGCGCTTGAGGAGTCGTGGTGTTATAGACAAAGTGGCACGCGTGGGAACCGCTGGACGACCACGGACCGTAACTCGTTCCGTCATAAGCTCTGACGTCCCAGCGCAGCGGAGTATTCTGTGGAACGCTCGCCGGTAGTGTGATCGAGAAGCTCGAACCAGACTTCTTCGCTGTGGTCAGAGCGGGGTTCCAGGCGCCCTCGGTTCCCCATCGGACCCGGAACTGAACTCGCACGTTGTCACCGTCCGGGTCAGTGACATTGTTGGCGTGTATCTGCCCGAGTGTCCGCACGTGCGAAGCAGTGGCTGACGGTTTGCACGTACCGCCATACTCCATCGTCAACTGAGAGGTGCTGACCTGGCGTGGAGGTCGGTTGTAGGACACGCGTAGGTGAGCATCGTAGCGGAACCGCTTCCAGTGCAGGTTACTCGTCTCATTACCCGCCTTCAGGCCGAAGGTCATCGTGGACCACTTCTTGTCAGCAGCCTCCTGAATAGCGGTACGAATATTGAACTCCGCGTCTCCTGCAGGTTTGCATCCGAGCTGCGGGTTGCCGCCGTAGTTGAACGAGGCGGTCCGCAGCCTCTCGATCCAGAACCCTGAAGCCGTCTGCGAGTTCCAAGTCGTGGAGCTACTGATGCCCTTTGTGCGCCAAAGCTCGACAGGATGATCAGTGCACTGCGCCGAGTGAACGTTTCGAACCACGAACTCGGCACTGAGGATACGTGTGCCACCGAAACGTGAAGTGTCAATTCGATAGAAGAGCCGCTTCAGTTCGTTGGAGTTACAATTCGCCCAGCCAACACAGTAACCCACCCCCTCGTCACCGCTGAAGTTCCAGAAACTGGTACTCGCATGATGCCGGGACACCATGGACCAGGCAGAGGCGCGAGGGGAATGGAACTGAGGGTCGATGAAGACCGGGTATTCTGTCTGCTCGCCCTTCAACACCTCTGCATCCGGAATCAGTACAAGTTCTTCCTCCCCAGCCGGAATATCCACCCCGAGTTTCGCAACTCTACCCGACTCTCCCGGCCCTGTTCTGCCTTCCTTCTCGGTACTGGTCACCTCTGGGGCACCCGGATTCAGAGTTTCTCCCGCCACCGCTTCCGGCGCACTGGAGTCCCACATGAGAGGTGTCGGAGCCTGGAAAACCACACCCCCGGCTCCTTCGTCCCGGGCCTCGATACCGCCTTCACCGGTCAGCTTGACATGCAACCCTGGCGCGTCGAGGCCCAGTCGCACCTCCTGCAGCGACTCGTCGGCGGCGGCCTCCGCTGACTTCACCACCAGCAGCGACGTGAAGCCGTCGGGTACTGCTTCCATCCGTAGATCCACACCGGGCAGCGCCTCTGGGTAGACCGCTGTTTCTCCGTCCAGCCGCGGCTCGGGCAACTCACCCGGCCATGACAGCTCCAGTTCCCGCCCGTGGCGCACCAGGCTTACCAGTGGACTATCGCCGCCTCCAGAGAAGGTGAGTTCCACCGTGGAGGCCTTGGGCCCGATACTGCCATCTGTCCGGGTCGCCAACTCCAGATCAACCGGCTGCCATTCCCCCGCCGCACGGGTCCACACCGGCGCTGCGTACTCCCGTGCCTCCAGATGCCCCTCCGGCATCGCGAAGACCTCTCGAGTCTCAGCCCGCAGCGACAGCACCTCGACGGGCTCTCCCGACTTGCCGGCCTCGTTCAGGGCCTCTGCCTCGGCTGTTGCCGGCTCGGCAGCCGGGTCGTAAGCCGCTTCGCTGTTAACGGACTCAGCAGCATGCGTGACAGCACCCCCCACAGCTCCAGGTAAGGCCGCTGCGACCACAGCGGCACAGACCGTCCCCGCCGTCACACCTGTCACACGAATCCGCTGCCAGCGGCGCGACATCGTCACTCCTCTCAGGGGTTACACACATCTCCTGACAGGATGTGAGAACAGGGTGACAGTAGGTGCAGTGGCCACCCAGGCCCAGGGGGATAACTCGGCGCACATGCCCCAGAGGCGCCCAGAGGTCACACACCTTGTGTGTGACCTGAATCACGAAAGTGTGCCCCTTGTGTGCCCGGTGCGGCAGAACTCGCCAACAGGGGAGTGTTCCTGACGCTGGGACTGAGCCGCCGAGGGGCCGTTGCTGTTCGAGTCGGTCGAGGCCGAGGCGTGGCCGGAACACACCTATGAGCAGCCGGCTATGCGGCCGCCGTTGGTGGGCCTGCGCCGTATCACCACTCCTACACCTACGACGAGGTCGGGAACCGTCTGACGGAGACTCTGCACGAGCAGGACATCACCCGGACCTACGGCTACTCGGACACGCAGCCTCACGCGGTCACCGAGATCGTCCAGGACGCCCCCGGGGTGAGGTCGCTGGAGGAGTACGCCTACGACGCC
>NZ_BAAAMJ010000127.1:0-3388 GCF_039529215.1 Streptomyces sodiiphilus
CCAGCAAGCTGACGGGACCTCACGAAACATCGAGGCTAACCTGTTGCCATGGCGGACGATGGCCTACGTGATCAGCTGGCCAATCGCCTTCGAGGTCATCTCCAATTCGGCGCCGAAGGCGACCTGAGGGCTCGCGGTTGCACGCGGTCCGAAGGGCTGTCCCCGACAGTCGCGGAAAGACTCTCCTGCAAACGCGAAGTCAGCCCGGATGGCTCCGAACCCGACCGCTTCACCTTCTCCGAAGCAGGTCGCCTTCAATCCTTCCGGCCAACTACCCGCGGTCAGGAGGTGATGTCGGTCAGCACCCCGGCAACACCGTGGCTCCCCGGCTGGCTGTGCATGTCCGCAGCGCCGCAATCGACTGGGCCAGCCCCAGTGAAGACTCATACGGATGACGATGGCGTCCGCCGCGGTGGGAGCCTCGTCGAACCCGACTGAGTGCCAGCTGCGAGACTTCGGTGCATGACGATACAAGAGGGTCTGCCGTTCCCGCAGGACTTTGCTGGCATGCAGGAGTCGCGTGCCTTAGCGGCGAAGTACTCGCGCCGCAACGCGTACCGCACCTGGGGGCCCACGCTCGAGCCTATGAGCAAGATGCCGCGCGAGTGGCGGATCCAGTCCAGCCTTACGCAGCACGTTCCCGATGACCTTGCTCCGTTCGTGGAGTGGTTCGACAACCAGCCGGAGGCGCGAGAGCGCTTCCGATGGGCGCTCCGTGACTCCCTTGATGAGTTGCTCGATGGTCAGCGGACGGGGCGCTGGGCGTACCAGCAGCTCACGAAAACCGAGAAGACGTACCTTGGCACGGCCGTCGAGGTGAACCTCACGAAGGAGTTCGCAATCGACAACGGCCTAGACCTCGACTGGTCCATCTCTGGCCTTGACATCGACTGCAAGTTCTCCAAGGATCTCGGCGGCTGGGAGATCCCGATGGAGATGTATTGCTGCGCTGATCACGGCGAGCGTGGTGGTCGTGCCGACCATGCTGCGGTCTTGGCATGGATGAACGACGACACGAGCCAGTGGGCTGCGGGCATAGTTAGGATCACTGACGAGCGCCTGCGCTGGAAGAGGAAGCGGGGCGAAAACGGTGACCGCGTCCGTGCATACAACCGAGACAACAAGCGCAAGCTCTCCCACGACGTCAAGTCTGAGGTGTACTGGCTCTGGGGTGGGCTCCAGACAGATCTGCCGACAAACCTGCTGCTCCACCTGGATGCCGAAACACGTGAGCGGATACTGACTGCATCACTGCCGGGCCGACCCTCGTCGGGTCAGCAGAGACTGAATCAGCTATTCCGCGAGGTGCGGGACCGGATCGTCGGCCGACAGACCGTGTTGACCGTCGGGCAGCAGGACGACTCCCCGAAGCGAGCCCGCGACGCGCGGAAACATCTGCGCCCGGACGCCATCATCGTGCTGGGGCACCAAGGATCACACCCACACGTCGCCCGTGCGCTCGGGTTGCCGGTACAGGTCAAGGGTGAGTGGATATCCACCCGCCTCGTTCCTGTCTCATCCCATGATGCGCGACCAAAGTTCTCACTGGACGGTCAGTTCTGGGCCCGCGCTCATGGGAAGGAGCTGCTGAACCCTACCCCCGTTCCAGCGCCCGACCTTCCGTATAGCCGAAAGATTGACGCGCCGGCTCCTTGACCTCGCTCTGACCCCCTCGTCTCCTTGTGGAGGGCGGCACACGGAACGCCGCAGGTCGTTGGTGTCCCTCGTCAACGATGAGCGGATCGCCTTCCGCACATGTGCCGGAGTGCGCGTTATGCAAGCTGAAGGAGGACCCCCTGGGCCACGCTCCGGGGGTCCTGCCTCCTTGACGGGTCAACCCGCCCGTCTGATCACGCTAGCGCTGCCGCATCTTGGCGGCCAGCTTCTCCGCGGCGCTCTCCCAGGCGTCACGCCCGGTCAGGGCTTTCTCCCTGGCCGTCAGGTTGCCCTCATCGTCGTACTTGGCCGGTTCTACGAGGGTGCCGTGGAAGGTGGTCCCGGCCCGGGTGAAGTCGATGGTGACGGCGGTCTTCATCGCTTCCGTGATCGTCACGGTGGTGCCATGTGTGACCTCGCGCACCGCTGCGGCCAGCGCGTACAGAACGTTGGCGCTGGTGAGCCACGTGGTCTCGCGCAATTTGACCATCCCGCTCGGGACCGACAGGGCGGTGGCCACGTCGGGCAGTGCGCCGAACCCGGTCCAGAAATCAACCATCTTCTGAAGCGACTCGTCGTGCCCAGTTGTGGCGATTTCGACCGCGACGGCCTCGTCCCAGGCCCTGGCCGAACGAGGACCGGTCCCGACCAGCAGCGTGCCCGTGGCGTACCGCAGCGTCTTGAATCCTGTCAGCTTCGGCGAGAGCTTGCCGGGCGAGTCGGTGAGGAACTCGATCCGCTTGCCCCCCTCGAACACCGGCGCCCGCTCGCCCTTGAGTACCTCTTCCAGCAGCATCCTGTTGATCGCCTGGCGCCGGTCCATCGACTGCGCGATCGAGGCGTTGAGCGGTTTGGCATTCTGCTGCAGGTCGGTGAAGTCCTGTGCCCGACGTGCCTGGTCGTCATCAAGTACGACGTTCACGGGTTGGCCGTTCTCCTGCAGGCGGCGGAGGACGTCGTCACCGTGGCTGTGGGCCTCGATGACGTCGCCGAATGCAGAGGTGCGGTGACCACCGTCCCCCACCTTGGCCTTCGCTCCCGGCCGCACGTAGAGCGTGCCCATACTGATTGGCGCCTCGGGGTCGTCCGCCACGAACTCGGCTTCGTCCGGGCTGTAGTACACGAGAACCGAGTTGAGGACGTAGTCCTCCGTCTCTTCGATGTACTTAGCAATGGCCTGCCGGTGGTTCTTGTCCTCCTTGCGGTTGGTACCTGTCCCCTGCAAGGGGTCCCAATTCTCGCGGTCGCCGACGGTGCCGACGTAGGTGACCGGACTCATCACGGTGGTCACCATCTGCCGTCTGCCCATCTTGAAGCCGATGGCCGGATAGGCGACGCGCCCGTAGGGGATCCTGGGCCGCGACGACGCAGCCGCCGCGCCGCCGGCCTCTGTGTTCTCTTCCATGTAGCTTCCTTCGCTTGCCGACGTCGATTACGCCAGATGGGTGAGATGCTACGCGAGATTGCTCGCGTAGGCGACTGTGATTGCAGTGTGCAGACGGTTCTACGTTGCCCTGCCTCTCGGCTCTGTACCCCCGTAGAGAGAGCGCGAGTGTCAGTCGCACGTCGGCGAACGGCGCAGTGCCGGGCTGAAGAGAGCTGCTGCCCCACCTGACCGCCGGAGCTGTGGTGCGAGGAAAACCGCAGGTCATGGCGGTTGAGTGGAGCCCGCTGCGAGTCGTCGGGCTCAGCTTCCCAAGTTCGAATCCTCGTGCCGCCGCAGGAGCGGAAG
>NZ_BAAAMJ010000128.1:0-3577 GCF_039529215.1 Streptomyces sodiiphilus
CATCGAGCATGCCGTAGATCATTTACGGGACAGCCCTTACTACTACAACAAGGAACAGAACTCCTACGGCCGTTTCGCCGACGAGAAGAACAACACCCGCTACACGCGCGGCGGCACCCTCGACCGCATCGAGTACGGCCAGCACAAGGACACCCTCTACTCCGGCAACCCCCTGGCCAAGGTCCTGTTCACCAACAGCGACCGCTGCCTTCCCGGCGGCGGCGCGGACTGCTCGGACATCGAGCAGAACGCCCATTACTGGTACGACGTGCCGTGGGACCTGAACTGCAAGGCCGGCCAGGACTGCGACGCCGGCCGCTACTCCCCGACCTTCTGGACCACCCAGCGTCTCACCGGGATCACCACCCAGATCCGTTCGGGCACCGCCTACACGAAGGTGGACTCCTGGAAGCTGGACCACCACTGGGGCACCGCCGACATCGACTACCAGCTGCTGCTCTCCAGCGTGCAGCACACCGGCCACACCGCCGCCGACCCCATCACCCTGCCGAAGACCACCTTCGGCTACACCCAGCTCGCCAACCGCATGGACGTGACGGGCGACGGCTACGCGCCGTTCATCAAGGCCCGGGTGTCCTCGGTGGCGGACGAGTTCGGCGGTCAGGTCGACGTCGAGTACTCCGCCCCGGCGTGCGACCCGGCCGGCCTGCCGACGCCCGAGACCAACACGACCCGCTGCTTCCCGCAGAACCTGGCCGGGGGCCCGGAGCACGACCCGGACATGCAGTGGTTCAACAAGTACGTCGTCACCGCGACGACCACGACCGACCGGACCGGCGGGGCACCCGACGAGGTCACCCGGTACAGCTACCTGGGCGGTGGCGCCTGGCGTTACAACGACGACCACGGGCTCGTGCCCGAGGAGGAGAAGACCTGGTCCCAGTGGCGGGGCTACGGCCACGTCCGCGTCAGGAGCGGCGGGCAGGGCACGGACGGCATGATCTCGCAGTCCGAGTCGTACTTCCTGCGCGGCATGGACGGAGACCGCCGGGACAGCGCAGGCGGCAGAAAGACCGTCACCGTCCCGCTCGGCGCGGGTGAGGGCGACCCCCTCACCGACCACCCCTCGGCGGCCGGCTTCGAGTACAAGACCGTGGTCTTCAGCGAGGTGGGCGGCAAGGTCCTGGAGAAGTCCGTCTCCCGTCCCTGGCAGCACGAGACGGCGAAGAAGGTACGGGACTGGGGAACGCTCACCGCCCACTTCACCGGCACCGCCCACACCAGGACCTGGACCTCGCTCGACGACGGCGCCGGCAGCCAGTGGCGCACCACCGAGGAGTACCGGACCTACGACACCGTGGCCGGCCGCCTCACCCAGGTCGACGACCGAGGCGACACCGGCACCACCGCCGACGACCAGTGCACCCGCACCACCTACGCGACCAACAGCGCGAGGAACCTCCTCGAACTGCCGTCCCGCGAGGAGACCGTCACCGTCCGCTGTTCCGCCACCCCCGACCGCCGCACCGACGTCTCGTCCGATACCCGCTACGCCTACGACGGCAAGGGGTACGGCGAGGCGCCCGAGTCCGGCACGGTCACCGGCACCGCCCAACTGAAGAGCCACGACGGCACCACCGCCACGTATGTGGAGTCCGCCGCCACCCACGACGCCTACGGCCGGACGCTCAGCGTGACCGATCTGGCCGCCGACGTCACGGTCACCGGCGACGGCACCCCGCAGCGCACCCCCCGCAGTGACGGCCGCACCGCCACCGTCGCCTACAGCCCGGCGACAGGCTTCGCCACGAAGGTCACCGAAACCTCTCCGCCCGCCAAGCCCGGGGTCGCCTCCTCGGCTCTGACCACGGTCACCGACATCGCCCCCGCCCGTGGGGTTCCGATGAAGGTCACCGATACCAACGGCAAGGCCAGCCACCTGAGACACGACGCGCTCGGCCGTTCGACGAAGGTGTGGCTGCCGGACCGCTCCGTCAACGCGCTTCCCAGCTACGAGTTCACCTACCGCATCGTCGAGGGCCAGCCCGTCGCCGTCGGAACGATGACGATAGGCAACCGGGGCCTCCAGGACACCTCCTACGTCATCTACGACGGCTTCCTCCGGCCCCGCCAGACCCAGGACCCCGGCCCGGACGGCGGGCGCCTGCTCACCGACACCTTCTACGACGAGCGCGGCCTGACCACCAAGACGTTCGCCCCCTACTACGTCACGGGTGCCCCCTCCTCCTCCCTCTTCCTGCCCTCCGACGAATCCACCGTCGAGTCCCAGACCCGCCACACCCACGACGGCCTGGGCCGGGAGACCGAAGCCCGTCTCATGGCGGGCGACGGCGACGGCGGCCGGGTGCTCTCCCTGACCCGGACCGTCCACGGCGGTGACCGGACCACGGTGATCCCCCCGGTCGGGGGCACGGCCACGACGTCCCTCAGCGATGCGCGGGGCCAACTTACCGAGCTGCGCCAGCACCACGAGCGCGCGGTGGACGCCTCCTACGACACCACGCGCTACCGGCACACCGGCAGGGGCGAACTCGCGGAGGTCACCGACCCGGCCGGCAACACGTGGACGTACACCCACGACCAGCTGGGCCGCCTGGTCTCCAGCACTGACCCGGACGCGGGCACCACCACCCACACCTTCGACGACCACGGTCAGAAGCTCTCCACCACCAACGCCAAGGGCGACACGCTGGCCTACGTCTACGACGGCCTGGGGCGTCGTACGCAGATCAGGGAGGACGACGCCGACGGCCCGCTGCGCGCGGAATGGGTGTATGACACGATCTCCGGCGCCAAGGGCCGGCTTGCCAGCTCCACCCGCTGGGAGAACGGCCACGCCTACACCACCCGGGTGGTGTCGTACGACCTGCTCTACCGCGCGACCAGGTCGGTGGTCATCATCCCGCAGTCCGAGGGCGCACTGGCCGGCTCCTACGTCTCGGACACTCGGTACGATCTCGCCGGGCGGGTGAACGCCATGACGCTTCCGCCGGCCGGAGGCCTGTCGGGGTACGGGGTGGGCTACACGTACGAGGACGGCACGGGCAGAAGGACAGCCACCTCGGTAGCCCCCTCGAACCTCACCGCGGAAGTCAACTACAGCCTCACCGGCAAGCCGTTGCAGTTCGAGCTGTCCCGGGCAAACGGACGCAAGGTCTGGGCGACCAACACCTACGAGTGGGGTACGCAGCGGCTGAGGACCGCCCGTGTCGACCGGGAGAACCAGCCCGGTGTCGACCGGCATGAGACCTACGCCTACGACCAGGTGGGCAATGTCCTGTCCATCGCGGACGTGTCGCGTACCGGCACCGACGTGCAGTGCTTCACCTATGACCACCTGCGCCGCCTGACCGAGGCGTGGACACAGGCAGCCGCGGGCTGCGCGGAGAACGGCGGCGCGGCCGCCGTTGGTGGGCCTGCTGCGTATCACCACTCCTACACGTACGACGAGGTCGGGAACCGTCTGACGGAGACTCTGCACGAGCAGGACATCACCCGGACCTACGGCTACTCGGACACGCAGCCTCACGCGGTCACCGAGATCGTCCAGGACGCTCCGGGGGTGAGGTCGCTGGAGGAGTACGCCTACGACGCC
>NZ_BAAAMJ010000129.1:0-4276 GCF_039529215.1 Streptomyces sodiiphilus
TAAGGAGAAGGTCAACGGTTCGATTCCGTTTTGGGGCTCAGAGAAGAAACCCCCCGCTGTACAGCGGGGGGTTCTTGCGTTTCCACGATACTTCCGCTTTCCCGGGGGCCTGCTCCACCGGGACGATGGTGCAGGCCCCCGGCCACGACGCCTGACCTACACCTCAGGAACGCGCAGCGTCAGGATCGCCATGTCGTCGGAGGGGGAATCGGACGCGAAACGCTCGACCGCGCGCAGCACCCGCGCTGCCACCGCACCGGCTGTCAGCCCGGTGCAGTTGCTCAGAACCTCCGCCAGGCCGTCGTCCCCCAGCATCCGAGTGCCTTCCCGCCGTTCGGTCACCCCGTCGGTGACGCACAACAGCACATCTCCCGGGTCGAGCACTGCCGTCTGTTCGTAGAGCTCCAGATCCTCCATGACGCCCAGCAGCGGCTGAGGGTCGGCGGCCGGCCGTACGGTGCCGTCCTGCGTCAGGCGCAGCGGCAGCGGATGGCCCGCGCAGACCATCTTCAGCAGTGCCCCGCCCTCCGGCTGGGGCCACAGCTCCCCGTAAAGGAGCGTCAGGAACCGTGCACGGGGACCCTCGTCGAGGATTGCGGCGTTGAGGCGTTCCAGAACCGCCGGCCCGCCCAGGCCCTCGCGTGCCAGCAGACGCAAGGCGTGCCGGGCCAGACCGGTCACCGCTGCTGCCAGCGGACCCGTTCCGCAGACATCGCCGATGGCGAAGCCGTACGCGCCCTCGCGGATGGGGAACACATCGTAGAAGTCGCCGCCCACTTCGTTGCCCTCGCCGGCGGCCCGGTAGATGACCTCCACCTCGACGCCGTCGATCGAGGGCAGTTCCGGAGGCAGCAGGCTGCGCTGCAGGGACTGGCTGATGGCTGTGCGCTCGCTGTACAGGCGGGCGTTGTCCAGCGCCAGGGCGGCACGGCGCGAGAGGTCCTCGGCGAGTTCCACGATCTCCTGGCGGAACCGCTCATCGGTCGGCTTGCCCAGAGCCAGCAGGCCGATCACCCGGTTGCGGGCGATCAGCGGCAGGACAATGGTCTCGCCACCGACCGCGGAGGCCGTGCTCAGGCCGGTGCCGGGCGCATCGAAGGTGGAGTGGGGTCCGAGCGCCAGGCTGCGCAGCGACGTGCGCAACGCCGTGTCGTGGGCGGCCTCGGAGGGAGCGGGCCAGGGCCGGACCCCCAGGGTGATGTCCGCGGCGGGCGGGTCCGTGCGTGCCAGCAGTGCCTTGATGCCGTCGATGCGGTCCTCGTCCTCGTGGAGCACATAGGACAGAGCCGGCTGCGTGTCCGTCTCACTGATCGTGTAGACGGCGCACCAGGTGGCCAGGGTGGGCACGATCATCTGCGCCATGAGGGCGAGCGTCTGGTCGCGGTCCAGTGTCCCCGCCAGAAGCTCCGACGCTTCCACAAGGAAGGACAGCGACCCGCGGCGCAGCCGCTCCAGTTCGGTGAGCCGGGCGGACTCCACCGCCAGCGCGATGCGGTCCGCGGCGAACTGGAGGCGCAGGGCCTCCTCGTTGCTGTACCGGCCCGGGGTCTCCGATGCCACTCCCAGAGAGCCGGTCAGCCTCCCCTCGACCTTGAGCGGCACGGTCACCACCGCGTGCATTCCGGTTCCGGACAGCAGGGGGACGGCACCCGGGGCGGCGGCGAGATCGTCGTGGACCGCGGGCATCCTGGCCGAGCCGTATCGTCCGCTGCCCGTCTCCACCGGTACGCGGGCGAACCGCTGCCGGGCGGACGGGAGTCCGGTGGAGGCACGCACCTCGAGTTCTGTCTCGTCGTCGGTCGCCAGGAGCAGGAACGCGGCGTCACCGTCCAGCATGTCGCGGGCCCGCTCCACGGTGCGCTGCAGCAGGCCGTCCAGATCGTCCGGCGGCGGGGACCCGATGAGAGCTTCCATGGGGTCGGTGGCCAGGGGGTCGGCACTCTCGCTCGTGGCGCCGCGCACAGGGATCCGCGAGGGGTTCTGGAGAAGTGCCCGGTCGTGCTCACGGACCACAAGACAGACCGTGGAGGGCTCGCCGTGGGCGTCGCGGACCCGAAGGTGACACGCGTACACCGGGACGGTCCGGCCCTCGGAATGCCGCAGTCCGTAACTCCCCTCCCACCGGGAGAGCGTCAGCGCCTCGGCGATGCCGGTATTGGTGCCCGGAGTGTGGGGCCATGCGGCGAGGTCGGTGAGGGGCTTTCCGGCAACTTGTTCGGCGGAGTAGCCGAACAGCGCGCGGGCGTCGGCGTTCCAGCCGGTGACGTTGTCGTAGCGGTCCACCTCGATCACCGCGACGTGGACCGGGTCGGCGCGCAACGGGAGTTCTTCCGCCGGCAGCAGCGGTCCGGCGAACCGGGCACCGACCGGGAGGCTCTGCTGGTCCAGGCGGAACCAGACGCATTTGTCGGAGGTCGTGTACTCCACGCCCCAGCGGGTGGCAATGGCCGCGCAGAGCAACAGGCCGCGGCCGCCCTCGCTGTCGGTGTCCGGGGTGATGCCACGGGTGACTTCGGCGAGGGGCAGTTCCCGGTCGGGATGCCGGTCCACGACTTCGATGCGTACGCCCTTGTCGTCGCGCAGGCAGCGGACCTCCGCGGCCGTCCCGGCGTGGACCACGGCGTTGGTCACCAGCTCGCTGGTGAGGACCACGGCGTCGTCGATGAGGTCCGTCAGCCCCCAGCCCTGGAGAGTGTCCCGGACGAAACCACGCGCCGTCGCGACGGAACGCCCGACCGGGTCGAAGGTGGCCGCAGCTCGCGCGGTGATCACGTCGTTCCCCCAAAGGTGTCTGGTAGCTACCCGGTGTTGTGGACAGCCGAATGCCAGGTTACTGACGCCGGGCGTCCGGGAGGGCAGCGCGTCCGCTGATTTCGCCTGACCGGGCAGTCCAGGGCATGCGATGCTGCCGAACTGTTATCACCCGGTTCCTGGAGGGTGAAACACTGGGAGTGCTCGAAGGGAACACCGGGCAGAGCGTCGACCTGCGGGAGGGACACAGTGGTGTCTGAAGGAGCGGTGGCACGCACCGGTACGCGTGTGCGAAATGGCAGGTCTCGGGGCAACGGCACCGTCGAGGTGGATGCCGCGGCCCTGGACCGGCTGCTGTCGGCTCTTGTCTCGATGCGGGACGGCAATTTCCGGAAACGCCTCACGGTGGTCGGTGAAGGACCGATGGCCGAGGTCGCCGCTGTCTACAACGAGGTCGCCGAGCGCAGTCTGCACGTGACCGGTCAGCTCTCGCGCGTCCGGAGGGTGGTCGGCAAGGAGGGCAAGCTCACCGAGCGGCTGGACGCCGGAGTGTGCGAGGGGGCGTGGGCCAAGGCGGTCGAGGACTGCAACGACCTCGTGGACGATCTGGTCCGCCCGGTCTCGGAGGTCGGGCGGGTGCTCAGCGCGGTTGCCGAGGGTGACCTGGAGCAGCGGATGGATCTGCGGGCCCAGAGCGGCGGCAAGGGCGTCGGCCGCCCGCTGCGCGGTGAGTTCCTGAGGGTGGGCCGCACCGTCAACGGTCTGGTGGACCAGCTCTCGGCGTTCACCGACGAGATCACCCGGGTGGCGAGCGAGGTCGGCACCGAGGGCAAGCTGGGAGGACAGGCCCGGGTGAGGGGGATGTCGGGCTCCTGGAAGGACCTGACGGACTCCGTCAACACCATGGCCTACCGGCTGACCGCGCAGGTCCGGGACATCGCGGATGTCACCACCGCGGTGGCCAAGGGCGACCTCACCAAGAAGGTCACGGTGCACGTGGCCGGCGAGATGCTGGAGCTGAAGAACACCGTCA
Source organism: Streptomyces sodiiphilus (assembly GCF_039529215.1). NCBI lineage: Bacteria > Bacillati > Actinomycetota > Actinomycetes > Kitasatosporales > Streptomycetaceae > Streptomyces > Streptomyces sodiiphilus. The sequence continues at coordinate 3,785 of NZ_BAAAMJ010000129.1, forward strand.
ACACCATGGTGGATCAGCTGGGGTCCTTCCAGTTCGAGGTGACCCGGGTCGCCCGCGAGGTCGGCACCGAGGGAGAGCTGGGCGGCCAGGCCCGGGTGGAGGGTGTCGCCGGTGTCTGGAAGGACCTGACCGACTCCGTCAACGTCATGGCGAAGAACCTCACCGCTCAGGTCCGGGAGATCGCGCAGGTCACCACCGCGGTGGCGAACGGTGACCTGTCACAGAAGATCACCGTGAGCGCGCGCGGCGAGGTGGCGCAGCTCGCCGAGACCATCAACAACATGACCGAGACGCTCTCCGCCTTCGCCGACGAGGTGACGCGGGCGGCCAGCGAGGTCGGCACCCAGGGAGAGCTGGGCGGCCAGGCCCGGGTCCAGGGCGTCGCGGGGGTGTGGAAGGATCTCACGGATTCGGTGAACACCGCCTTCCGTAACCTCACCGCCCAGGTGCGGGACATCGCGCAGGTCACGACGGCGGTGGCGAACGGTGATC
>NZ_BAAAMJ010000130.1:0-4507 GCF_039529215.1 Streptomyces sodiiphilus
GACCACCCTTCGGACAACCCACTTCATGAAAGCCCGAGGCTAGATGTCCCCCGCGCATTCGTTCGGTACCTCGGCCGAATCCTTCAGGCCGAGCGCCGCAGGCGCGGAACCCCAAGGGGCATCAGGGCGCTGACTTGCTTCCGCCAGGCGGTGCTGGTCCTGCGCTGGTTCCGCGACGGTACCCGCGTCGACCGGCTCGCCCGCGATTTCGGCGACTCCACGGCCACTGCCTACCGGTACCTCCACGAGGGCATCGCGGTCCTCGCCGCCCAGGCCCCGGACCTGCACGAAGCACTCGACCAGGTGCGGGACGCCATGGCACCAAGGACACGCTCGTGCCGTTCGAGTCGTCCCAGTCGGCCGTTACCCGCTTCCGTGCCCTGTGCCATCTGGTGCCGATCAAGGGATCGCAGCACGGATTCGCTGTCCACGATGCCCCGCAGTACCTGGAGCCCCAGAGCCAGGAGTGGCAGGCATTCGTTATTGCGACTGTGGCGGAGTGGGTGACGCAGGAGCAGCCTCCGGTAAGGCCGTAGCTACGAGCCCAGCGCAGAACTCCGCAACGTTACGTTCGGGACACAACCTGTGAAACCTGCCCGTCGCATACGGCACCCGGAGATAGCTTCCGCGCATGGATTTCAGTGAAGTGACTCTGGGGGATGTCGGAGCGGCCACAGCGGCCATCGTGGCCGTCGCCGCGTTCTGCGTCGCCATCTGGAGCGCGAGGATCAGCTCCAAGAGCATGGATGCGGCCCAGCGGTCTGCCGCTGCCGCCGAGGTTTCGGCAGACGCAGCTCGCCGCTCGGCCGATGCAGACGAAGAGATGGTTCGGCTCGCCAAAGCCGAGGCGGATACACCCGAGGTCCCTTGGCGCCTCATTCATTCGGGTAGGTCCTCGTACCGGCTGATGAACAACAGTGACAAGGCGGCCGAGAATGTAGAGATCAGTGGCAGCGTTCTGACATCTAACTTCCAGAGTGGTGACGCCATTCCACCGCGCTCGGCCATCCAAGTACTGGACGGGCGTAGCCTGGCAGAGAACGATCCGCTGTCGGTTACCTGGTCACGCCCGGGAAGCACCGAGCGACTCGGGCCTTGGGTGCATCCCCTGTAACCATCAAGACACCTGCAGCGCCTCCCCGAACTCTCGCACCGCCGGCCGACCCAGGGCTTGATCAAGTTCCGCATGACGTACTTGGTGCGCTTGCTTGGGTGATCCGGTCACCAGGGTGAGCGCGGGGGAGTCCTGGTGCCGTGCGGCCCACATCGAGACAGTGGAGCGACAGACCCCGACCAGCTCGGCACCCTCGGACAGGGTGACCAGCTCTGCCTCCCTGCCCTGGTACTCCGGCCGGAGCCAGGCCACCCCTACGCCGCTCATCGTGTCCTGTGCGCCGCTCATCGCGCCCACTCCAGTCCGAGGTCGGCGAGTTCGGCTCGCCGTTGTGGGGTGAGTTTGGCGCGGCGGGTCTTCTGGTTACTCAGGAAGACGCCGGGCCGGCCGTGACCGGCCCGGCGTTCTCACCCGGGTCGCCGTTCTCGCCCGGTGCGGGGTGCAGGACCTCCTCATGGGTCCTTGGCACTGTCAGGTGGCCTTCGCGGTCCAGGTATTGCCAGCAGGCCGCGATGCCGCGGCCGAAGGCGTCCAGGCGGTGGAGGCCGGGCACGACCGGCTGCTCCCTGCCCGACTCCTCTCCGCCACGGTTCTCGGCTGGTGGTTCGATGCCGAGCCGGGTCAGTAGCTCTCGCTGTCCGCTGGTGAGCTGTGCCCAGGCGGCGGTCTGTCGCCGCAGCCAGGTGCCGATGTCGATTCCGTTCACGCGTACTCCCGGCGGCACCTCCGGCAGCTCGGTCTCACCGGCCAGCAGCTGGGCGAGGGCGGTGTAGGAGCGCTGCCAGGCCAGCGGCCATGGTGGGTTCCACCAGGGGTCGATGGCTTCCAGGGTCTCGCGCCGGGATTCGGTGAGCGCTTTCGAGTTCCTCAGGTTGTGAAGCCAGACCCCGAGAGCGAAGCCGTCCCGCACCGTGTCGCGCGGCGCGCACAGTGTCCCGAATTCCTCGAAATAGGAGCGCGCGGCGATGATTCCTTGCCGGAATTTCGCGTCATCGACATTCCACACCATGCCCAATTCATCGAGCAGCTGGTACCGGTGGGGGCGGAGGGTGCCATCGGTCAGGAGCCAGCGCTGCTGGGCGACCCACTTCCCCAGCGCATAGTCCGTGCCGTCCTCGTCCTGGCCGTCGCCGTCGCCGTCGTTCAAGCGGATGGTGGCCGCAACTGGCACGGCGGCGTCGCCGTGCTCGTCCACCCACCGCCGCAACGCCTCGTATCCGGTCAGCCAGACCTCGCTGTCGGGCTGGAGGATGCGGGTGCGCAGGAACCGGGCGATGGCGGCAGGGTCCCGGGGGCGGGAGAACCGCAGCAGCGGCACCGCGGCCGGGCCCGGCTTGTCCGCCCCGTCACCGTTCGCCCCCTCCTGGCTCTCCTCGTCGTCCCCGGACCCTTGCCCGTCCTGGTCGTGGTCCTGGACGTCGTCGTCGGCCAGGACCAGTTCGGCACCGTCCTCGCTGTGCCGGGGCGTTCCGGCCGGTGGGTGCGGGTCCAGCCGCACGACCTCGGTGGGGGTCCCGGAAGCGGTGGCAGCAGCCGCCGCGAGTCTCTGGAGAATCCGGTCGTCATGAGCACGCAGGCCCTGGAGGATCTGGACCAGTCCGCGGTAGGCCGGGGAGGTCATCATCGCGTCCGGGGACTGCCCGGGCGCCAGGAAGACCGGGACGATGATCCGCGCGACCTTGCCCTCGCCGGGCTCCTGCCGCAGTGCCCGGCCGAGGATCTGCACGATCTGGACGGGTGAGGAGCGGGTGTCGGCGAAGACGACGCCGTCGACTCCGGCGCGGCCGCGGATGTCGGTTCCCTCGGCGAGGACCTGGCAGGAGGCCAGGAGCTGCCAGTCGGCGACGTAGCCGTGTTCATCGATGCCGTCTGCGAACCGGCCCAACACCTCCCGCCGGTGGTCGGGGGAGTGCTCCCCGGACAGCCATTCCACCGACACCCGCTCCGGATACCGGGCCGGGTTGGTGGCGTGGAGCTTGGCGGCGGTCTCCGGCAGCGCCCGGGCGAAGCTCATGGCGGCCAGTGTCGTGCCGTGGAAGCTCAGCAGCGACCGGGCGCCGGACTCGTAGGAGTGCGTCAGCAACGCCGCCTGCAACGCGGCCAGGCGCCGCCCCCGCACCTCCTCACTGCTGCCCTCCTCCACACCTGCGTCGGGATCGGTGATCTCCAACACGTCGATCTCCCACCGCGCAAGCAGCCCCCGCTCCACCGCCTCCATCAACTCCAGCTCAAAGACCCGCTCCCCGTACAGAGCAACGTCGTCCATGCTCGCCACCTGCCGCGCCTCACCGCCCACCGGCGCCTCCCACAACCGAGGCGTGGCCGTCATCGCCAACCGCCGCACCGCCGGCAACCTCGACTGATCCAGCGCCGCCGCCCACGCCTTCCCCGCATCCCCGGACGTCCGGTGCGCCTCATCAATGACCATGAGGTCCATCACCGGCATGCCTTCGTCCCGGAACGCCCGCTCCAGCACCCCGGCACGGGCCTTGGCGTCGTTCTCCCGTGTTGTCTGGTCCACGAGGCTGGCGTAGGTCGCTACGGCTGCCACAGGCCCGTCTGCGGCCATCCAGCGGGCCAGTGTTTCCGGGGCGGTGGTGCACCGGGCGAAGTCCTCGAGGGTGCCGTCCCCGAGCGCGTCGAGCAGTTCGGTGTCGGCCGCGGAGCACACCGCGATCATCCGGCCGCGGTAGCCGGCCCGCCGCCATGCCTGGACTGTCTGGGACAGCAGCAGCACGGTCGGGACCAGAACCAGGACCCGGCCGTAGGGGACCAGCCGGCGTGCGGCCACCACCGCCATGAACGTCTTTCCCGTGCCCGTCGCCATCACCACATGGGCCCGCACATCCCCGCCCCGGGCGTCGGACAATGCGTGAACGATCGCCTCCACACATTCCTTCTGGTGCGGGCGGAGTTCAATACCCTCGTTCTTTGATGCTTCATCAAGAACCGAAACAGTCACCGGGATTTCCCCTCTTCCACGCGGCGTGGAATTCAGAAGTGAGTGACGCCCTCACGATTGAGTCCCCCGCCCTGGGGTGATACCCGCTTTCGAGAAAATCCAACAGAGATGCATCACAGTCAAGTATTCACCCTGGACAATCCATCCATCATACCGCACCCCTGCCTGCGTCACCCCCTACTGCCCCACACACCGTTCCCATCCAGCCCATCAAGGCCCGCAGCCCGACAACGACCGCCCCTGACCCACAGCCCGCCAAAGCATGAACCCCCAACACACGACACAACCAGCCCCCCCTGACAGAGCATCCACCACCCCAACCCCGAGGCAGCTAATTGCGGAGCAATTAGCCCGTATTCCGCGGAGGCGGAATACGGCAATTCCCGAAGGGAATTGCCCCCGAATTGCGGAGCAATTCGGGTAACGCCGCG
>NZ_BAAAMJ010000131.1:0-5044 GCF_039529215.1 Streptomyces sodiiphilus
ATCGGGTTCTTCGGCCCTGTCGGATGGGGCCGCTGGGACCTGTCGACCCGCGGCATCGCCGTCGAGCCGGGGAACGGGTTCCTCGCCGACTCCCGCGTGTACTTCGCGAGCTGGGCCATCGACGCGCTGGCCAAGTCCCTGGACGCCGAAGCACTGCGGCCGTGGATGCCGCCGCGCCGGGTGCCGTTCGTACGGGCGGCCGAGGACGGCATGGTGCGGCTGCCGGGCCGGCCGCCGCAGGCCATCCCGGACACCGCGCGCGCCGTGCTCGGCCTGTGCGACGGCACGCGTACGGTCCCGGACGTCGCCGGGAAGCTCGGGATGACGGTGCCCGAGGCGACGGAAGCCGTCCAGTGGCTGGTGTCCAAGCGCTGGGTGCACTGGCGTCTGGAGGTGCCCTCCAGCACCTACCCGGAGCGTGAGCTGCGGACGATCCTGGAACGCGTGGGCGATCCGGAGGTGCGCGAGCCCGCCCTGGAGAAGCTGGCCGTGCTGGAGCGCGGACGCGACGCAGTCCAGGCCGCGGGCCAGGACGCCGACGCGCTGACCGCCGCGATCAGCGCGCTGGAGGCGGACTTCGCCGCCCTGACCTCCACCGAGGCCCAGCGCGCCAAGGGAGCACGGACCGCGCCGTGCCGCGGGGTCGTGTATTCCGACGCCCGGCGCGCGGCCACGGCCACCGTCGGCAGCGCCGTCCTGAACGAGCTGACCCCGCTGGCGATGTGCCTGACCTCGGCGCGCTGGATGACCAACCGCTTCGCCGAGGCCGTCGGGGCACGGGTGCGTGCGGAGTACGAGCGGCTCGTCGCGGGCGGCCGGCCGGTGAGCCTGGCCGCGCTGTGGATGGAGTGCCTGCCCTCCCCGCACCCGCGGGCGAACGACGACATCGAGGCGGTCCAGGCGCAGCTGCGGGCGAAGTGGGCCCGCATCCTGGACGTCCCGCCGGACGCGCGACGGGTGCGGCTGTCCTCCGCGGACATCGCCGCCCGGGTCCGGGCGGAGTTCGACGAGCCCGGCACCGGATGGTCGCTGGCCCGCTACTTCAGCCCGGACCTGCTGGTGCTCGCCGAGAACCGGGAGGCGGTGGAGCGCGGGGACTTCGAGCTGGTGCTCGGCGAGATGCACTGCGCGCTCAACACCATGGGCGCGTCGCTCTTCGTCCACCAGCACGAGAACCGGGACGCGCTGCTCGCCGAGGTGGCCCGCGACTTCCCCGGCCCCCAGCTGCTGCCGATGCTGCCCAAGGAACTGCCGCTGAAGTGGTCGGTGCGCAGCAGGCCCTCGCTGGACCGGCCCGACGACTACCGCGTCGCCCTCGTCGATCACACCGGCGACCCGTACCGGGAGCGCACGGTGCTCAGCGCCGACATCACCGTCGAGGACCGTGACGGCCGCCTCGTCATGGTGCTCCCCGACGGCGCCGAGTTCGGTCTGCTCGACGCCTACGCCAACACCCTCACCCAGCGGGTGATGGACCGCTTCACGCTGCGTCCCGAGGGTGAGCACACCCCGCGCGTCACCATCGACAAGGTGGTGGTGGCGCGGGAGACCTGGAGGTTCCCGGCATCCTCGCTGCCCTTCCCGGACGAGAAGTCCGAGGCCCGGCGGTTCGTGCGGGCCAGGCACTGGCAGCGGGAACACGACCTGCCGCGCTTCGTGTTCGTCGTCTCGCCCACCGAACCCCGGCCCTTCTACGTGGACTTCGACAGTCCCGTGTACATCAACATCCTGGCCAAGGCCGCGCGGCGGCTGGCCCGCAAGGACCCGGAGGCCCGGCTGACGGTCAGCGAGATGCTGCCGAGCCCGGAACAGGCCTGGCTGACCGACGACAAGGGGGACGTGTACGTCTCCGAGCTCCGCTTCGTCGCCGTCGACCGCACCGCTGTGGGGGAGGAGTGATGCGCACCTTCGTCGACGACATCCGCGCGCACGCCGCCCGCCATCCCGGCCGGGTCGCGGTGACCGCTCCGGACGGCGAGCTGACCTACGCGGAACTGTCCGCGCGCATCGAGCGCGTGGCCCGGGAGCTGCGCGCGCGGGGCGCCGCGGCGGAGACGGTGTGCGCGGTGGCCGTCGGACCGGGCGTGGACGCGGTGGTCGCCGTCGCCGCCGTGGTGCGCTCCGGCGCCGCGTTCCTGAGCCTGGACGCCGGGCAGCCGCCGCTCCGGCTGGCCGCGCTCGCGCGCAGCGGCGGGGCCCAGCTCCTGCTGACCACTTCGGATCTCGCCGGGCGCCTGGACCTGCCGGTTCCGGGCGAGCCGGTGCTGCTGGACCGGCTGGAGGAGGAGCGTCCCGGAGCGGACGGTGGCGACGGGCACAGCAGTCCGCCCGGCCCCTTCGACCCCGAGGCCCTGGCCTATGTCAGCCACACCTCCGGCTCGACCGGGGAGCCCAGCGCCGTGCTGGTCGGACACCGAGGGCTCGACTCCTACCTGCGGTTCGTGGTCCGCGACTACGGTCTGGGACCCGGCACCGTGGCGCTCCAGGTCGCGCCGCAGGGCTACGACGCCTCGATCCGGGACACCTTCGCCCCGCTGCTGGCCGGCGGGCGGCTGGTCGTGGTGCCCCGCTCGGCGCTGCTGCGGCCCGACGAGTTCGGCGCCACCGTCCGGGCCCACCGGGTGACCGCCCTGCTGAGCGTCACCCCCTCCTTCCTGTCGTTCCTGGCCGGGCAGCCGGACGCGGTGAAGCTGCTGGAGGGGGTGCGGCTGGTGGTCTCCAGCGGCGAGTCGCTGCGGCCCTTCCTGGCCGCCGGCGGGCGCTCGCTGATCCGCGGCGCGCTGGTCAACCAGTACGGGCCGACCGAGTGCACCATGACCTCGACCCGCTACGCGGTCCCGGCACTCCCGGACACCGCCGACGACATCGTGGGCACCCCCATCGACGGGGTGACCGTGCGGCTGCTCGACGAGAACCTGCGGCCGGTGGCCGACGGCACCACCGGTGAGGTCTTCATCGGCGGGGCGGGTGTGGCACGCGGCTACCAGGGGCAGCCCGCCCGCACCGCCGAACGCTTCGTGCCCGACCCGCTCGGGCCCGCAGGGGCACGCCTGTACCGCACCGGCGATCTCGCCCGGCGGGGCCCGCACGGGCTGGTGTACCTGGGCCGGACCGACCGCCAGGTCAAGATCCGCGGCTACCGGGTGGACCCGGCCGAGGTGGAGGGCGCACTGCTCGCCCACCCCCGGGTCACCGGCGCGGTCGTCACCTCCGGCAGCGACGACCGGGGGCGGGTGTTCCTGACCGCCCACGTCACGGGCGAACTCGCGGCCACCACCGACGCGGCGCTGCGCACCCACCTGAGCGCCACCCTGCCCCCGCACCTGATGCCGCGCCGGTTCGTGCGCCTGGAGACCCTGCCGGTCACCCGCAGCGGCAAGGCCGACCGCCGCGCACTGGCGGACACGGGCACCGCCGGCAGCGTTCCCGCGGTGCCGACCGGAGGCCCGCGATGAGCTCCCGGTCGGCGGGCCCGGGGGCCGCCCCGCCCCGGCCCGGCGGGGGAGGCGCGCCGTGACCACCGTCGTCACCGTTCCGGGCCCGGCCGACGTCCGGTCCGCCGCCGGGCGGATCGCCGGGTACGTCCGGCGCACGCCCCTGCTGCAGGCCGTGCCCGGGGTGCTGCTGAAGGCCGAGCACCTCCAGCGCGGCGGATCGTTCAAGCTGCGCGGCGCGGCCAACGCGGTGCTCGCCCTCGGTGCCCGGCGGATCGTCACGGGGTCCTCGGGCAACCACGGGATCGCCCTGGCCTCTCTGGCCGCCCCGCTGGGGGTGCGGGTGACCGTGGTCATGGCCGCCGGGGCCAGCCCGGCCAAGGCCGCCCTGATCCGGGCGCTGGGCGGGCGGATCGTCACCGTCGGGGGCGGTGTGGCCGAACGGGAGGCGCGCGCCCGGGAGCTGGCGGAGGAGACCGGAGCCGTCCTGGTGCCCTCCTCCGACCACCCCCTGGTGGTCGCCGGTCAGGGAACCGTCGGCGCGGAGATCCTGGCGGACCTGCCCGGAGCCGGCAGCGTCTACGTACCCACCGGCGGGGGCGGTCTGCTGGCGGGGGTCTGCCTGGCGGCCCGGGACCACCCGGTGCGGGTGGTGGGCGTCGAGCCGGCCGGCTCCCCCCGGTACGCCCGCTCCCTGGCCGCCGGCCGCCCGGTACGGCTGCCGCCCGGGGAGACCGTCGCCGACGGGCTGCGCGCCCAGCAGCCGGGCGCCGTGCCCTTCCCGGTCATCCGGGACCGGGCCGACGAACTGATCACCGTGTCCGACGCCGAGATCCTGGCCGCCGTCGCGCTGCTGCGCGGCCACGGGATCGAGGCGGAACCCAGCGGGGCCGTCGCGCTGGCCGGGGCGCTGCGCGGCCCGCGCCGGGACCCCGCCGTCGCCGTCGTCTCCGGCGGCAACACCACCGCGGCCCTGTCCGCCGCGTCCGCTCACACACACCACGAGGAGATCCGATGACCACCGCCGAGAACACGACCGTCACCGACACCACCGAGCTGCTGGTGGGCATCTTCCGGGAGACCCTGGGCATCGCCGACCTGGACCGGGACAGCGACTTCTACGAGGCCGGCGGCGACTCGCTGACCGCGTTCCAGGTCACCGCCCGGCTGGAGGAGAGCCTGGGGGTGGAGGTGCCGGTGTCGCTGGTGTTCGCCTACCCCTCGCCCGCCGACCTCGCCGCGGTGGTCGATTCCGATTTCGCCCGGGCATGAGGGGGACACCGTGACGACCGACATGTCGCTGCCGGGCGGACGCTGGCGGCTGTGGGAGCAGTTCGCCCTGCGCGGGCCGGGCTTCCCGGCCGGCGGAGTGCTGCGTCTGGCACCCGGCGGACTGGCCGCGGCCGCCGACAAGTTCGAGCCCGGCGGACAGCTCGCCGGCGACCAGTGGAACGGCTTCGCCCAGCTGTTCGCCGAGGCCGCCGTGGAGACCGCGCACACCCTGCAGGAGATCGCCGGGACGCCCGCGTTCCGGGAAGCCGTCGCCTGGCAGAACCGCCCGGTGCTCACCTCCGGCATCGCGCCGTTCCTGAACTGGACGCCCAGCGCGG
>NZ_BAAAMJ010000132.1:0-11109 GCF_039529215.1 Streptomyces sodiiphilus
CCGGCCCTGCCAGGGCGCCCGCCCGGGGCGGCGGCACACGGTCAGCGGTGCGTCCGGCCGTTCGGTGAGGTGAGTGCTCACGCGTGCCGACCGAGCCCAGTCACCGGTCAGCGGCCCGGCTGCGAGAGCAAGGGCGAGCCCACTTCCTCGTCCTCCTCGTCCTCTCAGCTAAGCAGCCATCCGCTCGTCGGTCTCGAACAGCTTCTGCTCGATCGGAGAGAGCACGAGCTGGACGGCGTGTCCGGAGCCGCCCTGGCCGACCTTCCACAGCGCGCGGCCGCGCTGTCCGGCGCCCCAGGAACCGATCATCGCGCACTCGGCATCGCTGAGACCGATGGCATCCCGTGTGAGCGCGAGTGGTTTGGTGTCCTGGGCGAGTTGGATGCGGGTGGCACACGAGGCGATCAGGTTTGTGGCGATGGCCGCGGCGTCCTTGTCGACGGCTTCGAGGTCCTCCAGCCGGTGAGTGGACAGGATCTGGATCGTGCCGTCGGCCCGGCTCAGACGCAGGTCGGAGTCGACCTTCCCGACCATGCGGGTACCGCCTGAACGGATCTGCCGCCACAACTCGTCCCGCACTACCACCCATGGCTTGCCCGGCCGGTCGATCGCCGACTGCGCCCACGAGGAGACGCAGGTCAACACCATGGCGACCGTCGCCTCTCCGTAGCCTTCTTTCAGTGCGGAGATGTCCACCGACTGGATCGGGGCGTCCCAGTCCAGTCCGATGGAGGTCTGGTCGTCGAACAATCCGCCCAGGTGACCGTCGATCATTCCGCCCAGGGCGCTTCTGATACCGGCCATCCCTTCCCGTGCGGTCTGGATGTCCTCCCCGCGGACCCGGAGCTCGCGGGCCATGGCCGGCGTGGGATCGGTGAGTACCTGGTGCACCATCGGGAGCGTGGGGGTGTCCAGCACGGTCCGGCCCGCAAGCTCCCCCGTGACTTCCTTCAGCGCCACCCGGAGCGCTTCGCTCTCCGAGGGGTGCAGCATCCGCCGAAGCTGGAGCTCCAGCAGCGCTTCGAGCAGGGCCAACCGCCGCCGACGGATCTCCGCCAGGCGCGCGGAGAACTCTTCCGCGCTCAGCTTGTGCAAGTCCGTTCCAAGAGGCCCGGCGTCCAGCGGATTGAGACGCCCCGGCAGGCCAGGGCCGAGGCGTACCGGGTCCACGCCGAGGTGACGGCACAGCTCCGCGTACTCGCCCTTGACGTCGCCGGCGATCAGCGTGCGGTGCCCTACCGCCATCATCCGGAAACAGAGCGCTTTGACGTGGGCGGACTTACCGCTGCCGGGAACCCCCGTGATCATGACGTTCGGGTTCGTGCACAGCCCTTCCCTGACCCACACCGACGGGTGCGCGCTGAACGACTGCTGCGTGTGCACGTTCCAGCCGATGTACACCCCGACCGGTGGCAGGGAGCCGGCATGGAGGAAGGGGTAGAGACCGGATGCCTGGCCTGTGTCGGACCGGAAGACCTCGGTGTGATCGAGGTTCGCCGCGCGGCCGGCGAGCGGCTGTGGCCACCCTTTGCGGGGCGCCACCCGCATGACGGTCTCGGGGTCTTCAAGCAGTCTGGAGCGCCGCAGCTCCCGCAGACTCTTCGGCTTGCCGGCCGGGACCTCGCGGTCCGGCCGGTCCACCAGTGCGCTGACCGACTCCGAGGTCAGCTTCGTGTCGTCGTGCCGGCGGCGTTTCCACATCAGAACATTCCTCTACGGTCGGGCAGGCCCAGGGCAAGGGGCAGCGCCGCTGCGGCGAATCCGGAATCCTGGGCGCCCCACATCCGCCGGATCTCCAGCCCGGCACCAGCGGCGTCGGCCTGCAGTTCGGCACAGGCCGTCTCCAGCTGCTCCTGGTCGGTCACCGTCACGGCCAGCATCACGGTCATCCGCACCACGCCTTCACCCGAGGCTCGCGCGATGTCCTGCTCCCGGGCGGTCTGGACCTCCCGCCGTTCGTCCTCGGACTCCATCCGGCCGGTCTTGGCCCGCAGCTGCCGCGCGGTCTCCCGCTTGGTGCGCTCCTGGGACAGAGCTCGGCGGGCCACGCGCGGCCCGAGCGGTTCGTAGACCATGGTCAGGCAGCGCCGGGCGTTGACCCGCGGTCTCAGCAGCGGCTGGAGCACGGTGGCGAACACATCAGAGCGTGGCAGCCCCCGGATCTGGTAGGAGACCGTCCACGCCCCGTCGTGACGGTAGACGCCCCAGCTGTTCTCCGCCGCGGCCGGCCCGGCAAGATCCGGATCCACTCCCGGAGGAGTGCCCTGCCATGCCGGGTCCTGCGCGGCCGCTGCCCGGGCCGCGACCGCCAGTTGCTCTTCTGGGTCGTAGCCGGTCCGGATGACGGCAGCCACACCGCGCGGGGTGAGCCGGTCCACCACGGTGAGCCCTGCGCCGGCCAGGAGCTGCTCGATGGACAGCACCTCGCGGACCAGGACCGCGCAGGCCCCGACCTGGCCGCCGCCGGCACCTTTGATGGCCAGGCGCGCCCGGGACGCGGACAGCGTCAGTGACACGTACGTCTCCCGGGCGGCCGAAGCCGGCCCCGCCCCGTGCATCAGCTCCTCCAGGGCCTGGACTGCTTCCCTGGGCGCGTCCGCGGCGGTGTTGCGTGCGGTCCAAGCATCCAGGGCGGCGCCGTCGTCCGGCAGACACCGCTGGTGCACCCCGATCCGGGTGATGGCCCCATCCTCCGTGCACAGCGACCGCAGCACCGCAGCCCACCCGGCGACCCGGGACTCCTGCCGGTCGGGGTCCACCAGAGCCAGTCCCGGATACGTCACTCGCAGCACCGCGGTGTAGGTGCCGCTGGCCGGGTCGTGCGCCACACCCAGACGCCCGGACAGGCCGTCCGGGGCGTCCAGGATGCGTAGCCGGGCCAGCGGGCCAGGCAGATCCATCGGCTGGGCGCCGGTCTTCCGGTTGACCGGCGCGAAGATCCCGGAGAGGAACATGTGCTGCCTCCGCGCAGTGGCGATCTGGTGTCGGATTGCGAGCAGGGCCCACTCATCGGCGGTCAGGCCGAGCACCCGCCCGTAGGCCAGGGCCAGCAGCAGCGCCGAGATCGGCAGGAACACCGCCATGGTGAACAGGCTGCGCTGGTGCAACGGCACCAGCAGCGTCACCAGCGCTGTGGCGACCAGCACGAACCCGGGGCCGGAGAGCTCACCGAACCAGCCGGACTTCTCCCGTTGCCACCCGCCATACCGGGCGGGATTCGACATCGTGCTCAACGTGGCTTCCTCGGGGGATCAGAGGGCGGGGTGGGCGGCGGCTGGACAGGCCGGGGACGAGTCGAGGCCGGGCCGGCGGAGGACTCAGTAAGAGGAGGTCTCCGCTGAGCCGGGGCACGCTGTGCCGGGGCCGGAGTACCGCCCGCACCTGGTGAGGGTGCTGCGGCCGGGGGAGGTGTCTCCTGCCCGGCGCCGGCGGGTCCGGCTTCGGGCTGGCCCTGGTCGGCCTGGCCGCGGGCCGGCATGACGATGGCGTGGCGGCCGCCGTAGGCGCCGCTGCCCAGCCCGGCGTTGGCCCCCACGTTGGCCGCAGTGCTTTCCAGCGCGTCCTTGCCGACAGCGGCGACCTGGACACCCAGCCCCACCACCGACCCGGCCTTGCCCCAGAACCCCTTCCTGGCGCCGTGGCCGGAACGACCGCCCGCAGCGGCGTTGTTCTCCGCTTCCAGCGCTTTGGAGTACGGGGCGCCCCCCGGGGCGGCTCCCGGCCCTTGAGGAACCGGCTGGTGCCGGGCCCCACCGAACATGCTGCTGCCGCTGGAGCCGAGGGCGCTGATCAGGCCGGTGCCGCTGCCGCTGCCCTCACCCGCCGGGGTGAAGGTCAAGAACTTCGCCAGAACAGGCCAGGCGAAAGCAGCAAGAACGAAGATCAACAGGCCGACGAGAACGTTGTACAGGCCCTCACCATGGGCGAGCGCCCCGAACCCGATACCGAAGATCAAGACGATCACCGGCTTGAGGAGAATCAACGCGATCAGGGCGTTCCGGGCTCGCGGCCACCAGTCCTTGGTCGCATCAGCCATCTGGCCGGCCAGCACGATCGGCATGGCGACGACCAGCAGCATGATGCCGGCCTGCCGCATCAGCATCTCCAGCCACAGGGCACCGATCGCCAGCATGACCAAGATGGAAATGACGATCACCACCCCCACCGCACCGGCAGCGACACCGGACCCGGTCAGCAGCGCCGCACCACCGGCCGCGCCCGCTCCGGCCCCGCTCAGACCCGCGAAAAGGCCGGCGAACCGCTCCTTCATGGCGTCGGAGGGAGACCCTTCGTCATCGGCGAAGGACTCGGTGATGATCCAGTCGGAGACCGCGTCGGCCCACTCCAGGGCCAAGAACACGGCGCCGACGTACACGCTGAGGATGAGCCCGTACTTGGCCAGGCCCACCAAAGCGGTCGCCAGCGGTTCGCCCTGCTGGGACAGCCCGGCCTTCACGATCTGGATGGACATCAAGAACACGGCGATCAGCGCGGAAAGAACGGTGGCCAGGCCGAGCATCCGCCCGATACCGCTGCCGGCCAGGTCGATGGTCGACATCTTGTCGAACATCGACGTGAACTGCTCCAGCATCCACAGCACGCCGGTGCCCAGCGCCATCGCGGCTTCCTCCAGCGCATTGGCCGCCATCGCGCTGATCTGCCCGCTGAACCAGTCCAGCGGGCCGTCCACCGGTTCCGGGAACTCCAACGCCCCGCGGTTCGCACAGTCCTGGAACCGGATCGTGCCGCCGCCCTCGAAGCCAGTGGTCAGACACTCCTCGAGGAACGCCACACGGTCGGCATACAGCTGACTGGACTGGTCGTCCTGGAGCTCTTTCCACTCCTCGAACTTCCCGCGCTCGAACGCCTCACGCTCCTGCGCGGAGCAGTCGCTGCCCTCACTGCACGGCTCGACCGTCCCGGGCAACTCACCGCCTTCGAGGCCGTGACAGTCGCTGACTGCGTCCACGACGCACCAGTTGCCGTCCGGGGTCGTACCGACGCGCTCACCCCCGTTCCATTCCTCGGGGGGCGGGTCAGGAGGGCCGTAATCCGCGACCCAGCGGCTGGACTCATCCGCTGCGGCAGCGGATGCCGGGGCGACCACCAGGCCCGCGGTGAAGAACCCGGCCAGGAGCAGCCGCAGCACGGTGCGCAAGGCTGAACCGACTCGTGTCATCGATCGACCTGCCACCAGCCGTGCTGCCACGCCTTCGGGCTGTCGGGGTCGTAGGGGACGATGGGATAGTTCTTCAGCGAGTCGTACTCCTCGGTGAGCTTCCAGTCACCGTCCTCCCAGACGAGCACGATGGAGTCCATCTGGTCGGTGAGGGGGTTCTTGTCCGGACCCCCGCCGGAGCCGGGACCGTGCCTGTCGTAGACCATCCACACTTCCTGCACCAGCGTGTCGTCCTCGGTGGGGAGGGTGCGGAGCCGGACGGCCTTGACCGTGGTGGTGACGAAGAACCCGGGAGGAGCAGCCCCGGAGGGCGGCAGCCCGGCATATTCACGCGTGGCCCGCACCTGCGACACCGCACGGTCAACCGAGGCAAGAGAGTGCTTGCTCGTGACGGCCTCCATCTGGCCCCGCACCCGATCGTCGTCCAGCGGATCGAGGTTCTCCCGGATAGCGACCGCAGCCGAGATGGCCCCGTCCCCGCCCCTAGGCCACCCCACGGGCATCCCGTGCTTCTGCCCCTCCGGCTCCGCCAGGCTCACCTTGTTCCCGAGCGCCGGAGTCATCTCCTCGGCCGAGCGCCCCGGACTCTCAGCCCCGCCGCTGCCGCCGTCCGCAGAAGAACCAGGCCCGGCACTGCCCCCACCACCCTCGCTCGCGCCCAGCCCGCTGAGGGCCACCGCACCGAGACCAGCGATCAGCGCGCCCGCAGCCGCGCCGGCCGCTACCAGACGCAGCCGCGCCTTCCGGGCGCTACGCGAATACGGATCCTTCACCGGTCACCCCTGCGCCTCGTTGTAGATCATCCACACCAGGCCGGAGACCAGAGCGAGGAGCGCGGCCGCGATCAGACACACCAGCACGGCCTTCTTCCCGCGCGCGGCCATCTCGGCGCGCTCGGACAGCAGCCCAATGCCCGCCATGACGGTGCCGACCATGGCCCCGATGGCCAGCAGACCCAGGCCGATACCAGCGACCCAGCCAAGCCCCGTCGCGAACAGGTTCTGCACATCGGAGGGGACTTCAGGGTTGTAGTCAGGGATCGGGTTGTCGGTCCGCAGTGACAGCAGAGAACCGATCATCAGGACACCTCAAGGGGACGAAGAAGGGGGGTGGACAGGAATCGGAGCAGGTTGAGCAGCTGCCGGCACCGGATTCCCGAAACGGGCGTGCGCGGCAGCCAGGACAGCGGCGGCAAGACCGTCACCGCTGTGGGAAAGACGACGGGACAGCTTCTCGCCCGGCACAGGGCCGTGACTGCGCACCCGCGGGTCGTAAGGAAGGTCCACGACAGCAGCGACCCGGCTGGACAGCATGGCCGCTGCCGCGCGTACCGGGGCCGGTGTGCGCCCATCCCCGGTGGCCGCCAGCACCACGATGCTGTGACGCAACGGCAGATGGGCGGCATCCGCAGCGGACAGGGCCGTCAGGAGACGGGCGACTCCGGCACTGGTGGCCGCGGAGCACCACACCGGCACGGCACACGGCAGCGCGCACCACCGCGCGGTGACGGAGTCCTGGCCGGCGTGGTGAGCAAGGACCAGGTCCTCGCCGGCGGCGTGCCCGGTATCGACCAGCACGGTCTGCCAGCCCCCGACGGCCGCCAACTGGTACCAGGCCGCCGGGTCCTCGGGGAGTCGTAGCGGTGGAGCACTCCACGGCTGAGGATCGGTCAGCACATGCCAGGGGTGCGGCTGCCCCGGCGCCGCGCTGGCGGCATCGAGCAGGTGCCGGCGGGACAGGGGACGGTCGGGCGGCACCGCGGGCAGCCCTTCGGTGTCCGGCTGCGCCCGACCGCGCCCAGGCCACAAAACTCCTCCCGGCCCTCGACGAAGTTCTCCGCAAGGCCGGACTCCACACAGCCGCAGGCAGCGTGACCCCGTGAGCCGCCCACGCCCCAGCACCGACGACAGCACCTTCCTCCTCGCCGTCGCCACCGGCCTGCTGCTGTCCGTCGCCGCGGCCGTCCTGCTGGCCTCTCACCTCGCCAGCCTCCTCGCCGGCAACGGCCTGCCCACCAAGACGAACCGCAGCACGGTGGCCACGATCTGGTACGCACTCGTGCACGGACCCGAAGCCGCCTACACCCCCGCACCACCAGGCTGGCTGTTCTACTCACTGACCACCCTGCTGTGGCTGAGCATCGTTACGCTGGTGATCTGGGTCGCCAAGACGTTCATGCCCGGTCTGGGTGATCGCACCCTCCGGCATCCCCGGCCGCGCCACCCACCGCTGGTCACCCGTCGACTACTGCACCGACGCCCGCGCCGCCGACCGCATGGCCGCCTGGATGGCCGAAGCCGCCTCCTCCGCCGGCGACAAACGCGCAGCACCCTGGGTCGACCAAGCACGCAGCATCCTCAAAGGCATCCTCCTGGCAGCCAGCCTCTCGCGAGGCGGCGTCAACCAGATGCGCCGCTGGCTCAGCCTCGGCAAAGACGCAGTCGACCACGTCCGCGACGTCCTCGAAACCCACGGCTACGACGAAGTCGCCGAAGACTACGCCAGCCCCTGGCTACGCCTCCACGACGACGGCATCGGCAGCATCCAGTTCACCCTCAACGTCATCGCCCGGGTCTACGCCGACGAAGAAGTCCGCGACGCCTGCTCCCGCACCGACTTCACCACCGACGAACTACTCGACAAGTGCGGCACCGTCTGCCTCATCGCCAACGAAGCCGACGCCGAACGCTTCGCCCCGCTGCTCACCTCGATCGTCGCCTCGATCATCCACAGCGCCGAAGAACGCTACAACGCCACCGGCCAGCCCCTGACCCAACCACTGGGCCTCTTCATCGACGAGGCCGGCAACATGCTGCGCTACCCGCGCCTCCCGAACATCCTCACCACCGGCCGCGGCATGGGCATCGCCCTGCTGACCGTATGGCACGACCTGTCCCAGCTCCGCGACCGGCTCGGCCAGCAAGCAGCCAACACCGTCATGTCCGCCAGCGGACTCCGCATGCTGCTACCCGGCTGCGGAGACCTGGAGACCCTGCGCTACTTCTCCGGACTCGTCGGCCGCACCGAGATCGAGCGCTCCTCCCGCTCCACCGGAACCGGAGGCCAACGCTCCACCCAGTACTCCATCGCCGAGAAAGACCTCGCCCCCATCCACGAACTACAGCAACTCCCCGACTTCACCGCCATCGCCCAGTACAGCAACCTCGCCCCCATCCGTGTCCGAATGCGCCTCACCTTCCGAGATAGAGACGTCAAGCGATACCTCGATGTCCCCGAGCCTGACACGATCAAGGTTTCTCCATCGTGACCGACCATCCGAAGTTCCCCGATCTGTGGGATGACCCCGCCGATGCCTGGTCCTCCAGGTCTCCCGAGAGAGCCGAGTTCTCGCAAAGACGCTGGGTCTGGGAAGCTATGGAACCGGCCGAACGCATCCAACGCCTCAACGGACTTGCTGCATGGGTGAAATGGCTGCGCAATCGACATGAGCTGCACAACGAAATTCCCGCTTGCTGGTACCGCCACCCGCCCGTAGTGGAACGTCTGACCGCCTTGTACGCCGGCTACGTCCGTACCTACATGGCACCCTCCCCGGGCCGCGATCACGCCGAGATCGAGTGGATCCATGCACTGAGTTCGCTGCTTCCCCAACTGAAACGCCCCGGGTGTTCAGGAGGCCACCATGACCCGCCTCACCGCAAGCGAGACCAGGCAGCCGCAGGAGAGGACTTCGAAGAGTTCCTCCAGGCTCAGTGGCCCACCACAGCACCCGTCACGCATCCCGCTGAGGCGGAGGTCGCCCATCTCGATCCGCCGCTGTGAGCGAGACTTCCGCAGGACACGGGTTGCCGTCTTTGATGGGCGCGTCGGGCTGTGGCTCGACGGCATGCTCTGCGACCCTGCTGAGCCGCTGGGTAAGGTAGTCGATACCCTCAGCCCTTCTGCCGGTTTGAGGTTGATCTGATGCAGAGTGGACGAGCAGCCGGTGGTGTGGGCCAAAGGCAAGCTGAAGGAGAAGAAGTGCAAGCTCATGGCCCGCCAGCAGGCCCACCTCAGCGAAGAGCTTGCCGCGCGGTGAGTGCAGCATGAGGGCCACGCGGAGACCCATTCCATCAGCCAGCCCACCGTGTAGCGAGGGCTGGGCGGAGTACGCACAGCCGTTGAGCAGAAGCCGCGGCCCGAGAAGGGAGCAGGATGATTACTGAAGGACAGACTCTGGTCCTTGACGCGGAGGGCGCCCGGAGGGTAGCGGTGGTTCTGAGGTGGGAGCACAGCCAGGGCAGCCGGGCCCACTGCCTTGCCCGGTTGTTGGTTCGCCCTGCTCCCGCTGTGCCGGTCGCAGTCCTGTCAGAGTTGGCCGACAACCCCGACCACCTCGGGCTGACCGGTGATATGGGCGGTGCGGCGTCCGCCTTCCTTGAGTACATGGAGGGCTACGCCCGCCTTGACCCCGAAAGTCTGGTGTGGATCGCCCACCACGGACCGTTCTCCTCGGCTGACGACGACGGTGGTGGAGAGACCTTCACTCGGGTGGACCTCGCTCATCACCACGATGCCTTCCACGATGACTTGAGCGGCCACCACCTTCTCACCCCCGCACAGGTTCTCGCCGAGATTGCTCCGTTGCGCTTGCATCCTGTTCCAGAGGTACTCGCCGAACTCCGTTACGTTCGCATCTGACGAAAGAATGCCCTGCGAATGCGCCTGCCCGCGACCCGTCGCATGTCCGGAACGAACCTATTGCGCTCGGTGCGTGAGGACCTCGCCCCGTACCGGGAGATCCTCCAACCCAGCGGAGAACGGGTGGCGATCCTCCGGTTCGATGCCGCACAGGACGACCCGCCCGTGCGGCGCTTCCGTATGGAGGCAGCCAGGGTTTCGGCCGAGCAGAAGGTCAAAGCCTTCTCCTGGCTCGGGTTAGGAGTCGACCACCGGCGGCTGTCTCCATCGATCTCAGCCGCCGAGTTTGCCGGTCTGTTCACCACTCTCAATGCCGACCCACACACTGCGGCGATTATCGTGCAGTTCCCTCCGCCGCCCCGTCTCACCCCGCTTGTACAGCGGTTGGCGCCGACGAAGGACATCGACGGGCTGTTGGGCAGCCGTTCGCAGCAGCGGGCCTGCGCGACCGCGGACGGCATAGTCCGCTTGGTGCTTCCGTTCGCCGGAGACGATCCGGCCATTGCAGTCGTGGGAGCTCGCGGTTTCGTCGGCCGCGGTGTCGTGCGGCTGCTCAGCGACCGCGGACTGTCGGTGCGAGGGCTGGACGTCGGTGACGACCTGCGGGCCGCCGGACAAGCCGACATCGTCGTCTCCGCCACCGGTCAGCCGCATCTGCTTACCCCCGACCACATTCGCCCCCACCACCGGCTCGTCGTCGACTCAGGCTTCATGCCCCGGGTCGATGGCAGCGTGGCTGGTGATATCCACCCCGAAGCCGTCACCATTCCGCAGCACATTACCCCGGTGCCCGGAGGGGTCGGACCTGTGGAGATGGCGGTGCTCATGGAGCGCATTGTCCGCCAGGAAGCCAATCCAGGCCTGGTCGAGTGGACGGTGCCCCCGACGCCCTACATGACGCGCCGCGAAGTCGCCGCCCGCGGCAGCGCCCGCCTTGCCCTCACCTCGCCGCAGGCAGCCCTCGACCACAGTCGCCAGCTGCCAGGCCCTGGCAGTGGGAGAGGAGGACCGTCTCTGTGACAGCCTTGGATCCTCGACTTCCGTACGGGTAACTCAGCGGGTACGGGTATGACTGCCTGCGAGATCGCCGCCACAGTTCGCTCGGGTGCACTCTCGGCAGGCCACATTGCAGCGGCGGCGCTGGACCTCATAGTCCACTACGACACACGCGCGACTTGCCGCCCCGCGTATTGCGCGTTGCCCTGGAAGCGATGCACGAACCCGCCAACTTCCTGTGATCTCCGTCTCCCTTGCGGGTCAGCGCCGGACTTGGACCGGACTTCCCCCAC